>JAVHXX010000048.1 GCA_031119595.1 Patulibacter sp.
CGCCGGCACGACGCCCCGATCCCCTCCGCTCCCCGCGCATGAAGGCGCAGCTCGCCGACGGCGACACGGGCGCCGAGGAGGCCCTCGGACTCCGCGAACGCAAGAAGCAGCAGACGCGCGAGGCCATCATCCGCGTCGCGCTCGAGCTCTTCGACCGGCAGGGCTTCGCCGCGACCACGATCCCGGAGATCGCCGACGCCGCCGACGTCTCGCCGCGCACGGTCTCCTCGTATTTCCCCGCCAAGGAAGACCTCGTCTTCCCGGACAGCCACGCCACCTTCGAGCGACTCGCCGCCCGCTTCGACGCCCGGACCGCCGGCGAGACCACGGCGGAGGCGCTCCGTGCCTGGATCACCGCCGAGTCCGCACGGTGGCGTGAGCAGGAGGAGCGCTCGGCCCTGCAGCGCCGCGTGATCGCCGCCGACCCCGGGCTCCAGGCCTACTCGAAGCGGTTCATCGCCGACGGCGAGACGCTTGTCGCGAAGGCGATCGCGGAGGACCTCGGTGGTTCCCCGGATGACCTCGAAGCCCGCATGGCATCCGCGGCGACGCTGGCGATCTTCGGCGTGATCAACGCCCACGAAGACGCCCCGGAGACGGTGAAGGGCCGAGCGCCCGGCGCCGGCAGCCACACACCGCACTCCCGTGCGGACGCCGTCGAGCTCCTCGACCGCGCCCTGCTCTTCGTGAGCGCCGGCATTCGCGCGCTGCAGATCGCGCGCGCCGAAGAACTCGGCACCTGAGGCGCCGTCAGAAGAGGCCGCCCTGTGGCGCCTCCGGGCCGACGTCGTCGTCCGCGACCTCGGCCGTCGGCTGTACCGGCGCCGGGCGGTCGAGCAGTTGCGGGAGTCGGGCGACGTCCTCGCGCAGGGCGTCGAGCAGCGGGCGCGTGTAGAGCGCCGCGGCGGGATGGAACAGCGGCAGCAGGTAGACCACGCGCCGCCCGACCGTCACGAGCTCCGGTCGACCGTGGATCGCGCCGAGCGGCGCCCCGTCGCCACGGAGCAGGCGGGTCGGGAAGGCGCCGAGCGTGCACACGACCCGTGGTTCCACGAGCGCGACCTGTTCGTGGAGGTACGGCGTACATCGCGCGATCTCCGCCGGTGACGGGTCGCGGTTGCCGGGCGGGTGACACTTCAGGACGGTCGACACGAACACGTCGGCGCGGCGGAGTCCGATCGACTCGAGCAGTTCGTCGAGCAGCTTGGCCGTCGCACCCACGAGCGGCGCGCCCGCTTGGTCCTCCTTCGCGCCAGGAGCCTCGGCCACGAACAGGACGTCGGCGTTCGCGTTGCCGGCGCCGAAGACCACCTGGGTGCGACCGGCGACGAGCTGCGGACAGCGCTCACAGCCCCGTGCTTCGCGGAAAAGCGCTGCAAGTCGCTCCCGCCGGACGGGCGGCGGTGCGCCAGCGGGAAGCCCCGGCCGGGAGAGCGCCGAGGCGCCTACGCCGTCGGGAGTGTCGTCAGTCACTCGACGGATGGTAGATACGCCCGTCGTCGAGGAGTACATTCCCGCTCAGGCGGCCGTCACCCACCGTGGGACGGACCAGCCGAAGCACCACCCCACACCCCATCCGCACCGATCGTGCCGGCATCCGTCAGGAGCTGGACCCGACAATGCACCACCCTCGCTCTCCGCGCATCGCGGTCGTCGGCGCTGGCCGACTCGGAACCGCGCTCCATCGCGCCCTCACCTCCGCCGGCCACGACGCCGGCTCCGCCCCGCTCCGGCGTGGTGCCACGGCTGACGGTGCCGATGTCGTCGTCCTCTGCGTTCCCGATCGTGAGATCGAGCGCGCCGCGGAGCTGATCACGGCGGGCCCGCTCGTCGTGCACGTGAGCGGCGCCGGCTCCGTCGACCTCGTCGAGGCATCGCACGCCCGCCGGGGCGTGCTGCACCCGCTGATGAGCGTCCCGAACGGCGCCGCCTCGCTCGAGGGCGCCTGCGCGGCGATCCGCGCCACGTCCGACGTCGACGCCACCCTGCTCCGTGGCCTCGCCCGTGATCTCGGCATGGTCCCGATCGACGTCGCCGACGAAGACCGCACGGCCTACCATGCGGCCGCGAGTCTGGCCTCGAATGCGCTCGTCGCCCTCGAACTGGCCGCCGCCGAACTCGCCGCCACCGCCGGCGTCCCCGCGAGCGCGCTCCAGCCCCTCGCGCGTGCCGCGCTCTCCCAGGTCGGCCAGCAGGGCCCGGCCGCGCTCACCGGCCCCGCGGCCCGCGGCGACTGGGAGACGGTCGCCGCGCAGCGCGCCGCCGTCGCCGAGCGCACCCCCCATCTTCTCCCGCTGTTCGACGCCGCGACCGACGCATGCGCGCAGATCGCCGGCACCACCCCCAGCCCCATCACCGCGGAGTCCGCCTGATGCTCGTCACCACGTCCACCCGTCGGATCACGGTCGCCCGCACCGTGTCCGAGCTCCGCGCCGCGGTCGATGCCGCCCGATCGGCCGGCCGATCCGTCGGATTCGTTCCGACGATGGGTGCGCTCCACGCGGGCCACGCCACGCTCGTGCGCGAGGCCGCCCGTCAGCACGGGACCGTCGTGATCTCCATCTTCGTCAACCCGACCCAGTTCAACGACGCCGGCGACCTCCAGAACTACCCTCGCACCGAGCAGCACGACCTGCTCGTGGCCGCCGAGGCCGGCGCCACGATCGCGTTCGTCCCGTCGGTCGACGAGGTCTACCCGCACGGGTTCGCGACGGTCGTCAGCGGCGGCCCGATCACCGAGCAGCTCGAGGGTGCCCACCGTCCGGGCCACTTCGACGGCATGGCGACGGTCGTCGTGCGCCTCCTCAACCTGGTCCGTGCCGACGTCGCCTACTTCGGCCGCAAGGATGCCCAGCAGCTCGCCGTCGTGGAGCAGGTCGTCCGCGATCTCGCCATCGGCACCCGCATCCAGGGCGTCGAGACGGTCCGCGAGCCCGACGGCCTCGCGATGTCGAGCCGCAACGTCCGCCTCTCCGCCGACGACCGCGTCCGCGCGCTCGCCCTGAGCCGTGGCCTGCGTGCCGCCCAGCGCGTCGCCGACGGCGGCGAGCACTCCGCCCGCACCATCGAATCCGCGCTGCGCGCCGAACTCGACGGCGCCTCGCTCGCCACGGACTACGCCACCCTCGTCGACGCCGCCACCTTCCGCCCCGTCGACGTCCTCGACCGCGACTGCGTCCTCGCCGTCGCCGCCACCGTCGGACCCGTCCGTCTCATCGACAACGTCCGGCTCGCGCCGGCCGCCTCCTAGCTCCCTCCCCGCACCACCCCCAGGAGACCCGTCATGCACCGCACCATGCTCAAGTCGAAGATCCACCGGGCCACGGTCACGGGCAGCGATCTGCACTACGTCGGCTCGATCACCATCGACCCCGACCTCCTCGACGCCGCCGACATCCTCGAGCACGAGCAGGTCGCCGTCGTCGACGTCGACAACGGCCAGCGCTTCGAGACCTACACGATCGCCGGCCAGCGCGGCTCGGGCGTGGTGCAGGTCAACGGCGCCGCCGCCCGCCTGGTGCACCACGGCGACACCATCATCGTCATCTCGTACGCCCAGTACGACAAGGCCGAGCTCGCCGAATACGAGCCGAAGGTCGTCCACGTCGAGGCCCGGACCAACCGGATCATCGAAGTCGACGACGCCGTCGCGACGCTGCTGACCGAATCGGTCCGGTAGCGCCAGCGCAACCCCCGCCAGGAGCACACCGCATGTCCTCGCACCCGACCACCAAGACCATCACGATCCCGAGCGACGCGTCGACGTTGCCGATGACGCTGCCGCGTCTGATGGATCAGTACCGCCGCGGCGAGAAGCTCGTGATGGTCACCGCGTACGACTACCCGAGCGCCCGCGCCGCCGAGGCCGCCGGCGTCGACCTCGTCCTCGTCGGTGATTCCGGCGCGATGACGGTCCTCGGATACGACTCGACCGTGCCGGTCTCGCTCGACGAGCTCATGACGCTCGCGAAGGCCGTGCGCCGCGGGCTTCGGAGCCCGTTCCTCGTCTGCGACCTGCCGTTCGGGTCGTACGAGGTCTCCGACCAGCAGGCCGTCGAGACGGCGATGCGGTTCGCGAAGGAGGCCGGCGCCGACGCCGTCAAGCTCGAGGGCTGCGGCGAGATGGCCGTGGCGCGCGCCAAGGCGATCGTGCAGGCCGGCATCCCGGTCATGGGCCACGTCGGCCTCACGCCGCAGACGGCGACCGCGCTCGGCGGCTACCGCGCGCAGGCCAAGGACGCCGGCGCCGCGCTCACGCTCGTCGCGGGCGCCGAGGCGCTCGAGGCCGTCGGCTGCTTCTCGGTGGTCCTCGAGGCGATCCCGTCGGTCGTGGCCGAGGCCGTGGTCGAGCGTCTCGACATCCCGACCATCGGGATCGGCGCCGGTCCGTCGACCTCCGGCCAGGTGCTCGTCTTCCACGACCTGCTCGGCATCCGCGAGGGCCGCGGCGGCAAGTTCGTGCAGCGGTACGCCGACCTCCAGGACGCGATGGACGCCGGCGTGCGCGCCTACGCGACCGACGTGCGCGCGAAGGCGTACCCAGGCCCGGAGCACGAGTACGCGATGGATGCGCACGAGGTCGCCGTGCTGCAGTCGGCGCTCGCGGAGCTGCCGGCGAAGCTCTGAAATCGGGCGACTTTAGGGCCCGGTAGACCAATGCCCTAGAAATTGGTCTAAGACGGAGCTACGATCCGCCAACGCCTTGGTACTCACGAGTCCGGGCGAGAATTGGCGGTTTGTCCCGATGCCTTCGTCTCCCATCGATCCCCGCGGCAGCATCTCGCGCCGCGACCTCACGCTCAAGCGTCCGGTCTGGCTCACCTTCGCGGTGATGTTCGGCATCATCGCCATCGGCGTCGCGGGGATCGCCGTCCTGTGGCCGCACACCTTCTCGGGCGGCCGCCTCTTCCCGTTCGCCATCGGTCTCGCCACCGTCTCGGCGGTCGCGTTCGTGATCGAGCCGCCGGCGGTCGACTCCTGGAAGAACAACGTCGCGCTGCTGTGCGTGCCGGTGTTCACCGCGATCGGGATCTGGGCGTTCAGCCCGTCCGGCGTCGTGCCGATCGCGGCGGCGATGTTCGTGGCGCCGTTCACCGCCGGTCGCCTCATCGACCGACGCGTGATCATCGCCCACTACGTCGCGAGCACGCTCATCCTGCTCGCGCCGATCGCCTTCCTGCACGTCGACAGCACCGCACGTCTCGCGATGCTCTCGATGATCCCGGCGACCTGGGCGCTCGCCGTCGGATGCGTGCTGGTCCTCGAGGCGGCCGAGCAGCAGAGCGAGGAGCTCGCGCGCATCGTGCGCCGCGACCCGCTCACGGGCGTCGGCAACCGCCGCCTGCTCTGGGAGACCTTCGAGCTCGAACTGCCGCTCCACCGCGACGGCGACACGCCGCTCGCGCTCATCACCATGGACCTCAACGGGTTCAAGCAGCTCAACGACACGGTCGGCCACGACGCCGGCGACCAGCTCCTGCGCCGGGTCGCATCGATCCTCGAGCGCGAGATCGACCACCGCGGCGTGTGCGTCCGTCAGGGCGGCGACGAATTCTGCGTGGTGCTGCCGATGACCACCGCCGAGCGCGCCGGTGAGATCGTCGCGACCCTGCGCGTCGCGCTCGGCGGAGCCTCGGAGCACGGCGTGGCGATCTCGTCCGGGTTCGGCGTCGCCACGTTCCCGGAGGACGGTGACTCGCCGGACGCGCTCCTCGCCGCCGCCGATCGCCGTCTCACGGTCGACAAGGTCACACCGCAGCTGCTCACGGCCGCACTCCGCCCCGCCCCCAGACCGACGGTGCACCCGATTCCGCGCGTCGTCGAGGCGGACGTCGCCCGGCCGTTCCCGCCGGCCCCGAAGCTGCCCGCCCAGCACCACCTCACCACGCAGTTCCTGCGGATCTCGCGCGCCGAGATCGCCCAGCACCGGTTCGTATGGCGTCTGATCGGCCTCATGATCGCGATGTACGCGGTCGTGTCGGCCTCCATCTACGCCCTCGCCGACCAGCGCAGCGTCGCAGCGCTCGTGTTCACCGCCGGACTCGGCGTCGTGGCGGTGATCTCGCTGCGCAGCGATCCGCCGCCGATGCATTCGTGGCTCAACCACGTCGTGATCGCGATCCCCTACGTCGGCTCGGTGCTCTGCGCATTCGCGCTGCCACAGTTCGCCGGCGGGATCATCGGCGCGCTCGCGTTCACCGGCACGCTCACCGCGGTGCGCCTCGTGAGTCGCGTGGCGATCGTCGCGCACTACCTCGCGGCCACGGCCCTCATCGGGCTCGCGCTCGCCTTCGCGCATCTGGGGCTCGCCATGGACATCTCGCTCGTGTTCATGGTGCTCGTGATCTTCGCCATGGGCTTCGGCGACGTCGTCTATCTCGAGGCGGCCGAGGAGCAGGGCCGAGAACTCGAGCGGCTCGTGCGCCGTGATCCGCTCACCGGCGCCGGCAACCGTCGTCTGCTCGGCGAGCAGCTCGACCTCGAGGTGCGCCGCCACCAGGGCACGCGCAAGTCGTTCACGGTCGTCGCCCTCGACCTCAACGGCTTCAAGGCCCTCAACGACGGCATCGGCCACGCCGCCGGCGATGAACTGCTGCAGGCCGTCGCCGAGCAGCTGCGCCACCTCGCACGCCGCGGCGACACCGTCGTGCGCCAGGGCGGCGACGAGTTCTGCGTGATCCTGCCGGACACGGACGCCGCGGCCGCCCTGCCGATCATGAACGGCATCCGGGCCGCGATCGCGAACCTCTCGACCGCCGCGCACCCGATCAGCACGGGCGCCGGCATGGCGACCTTCCCGGCCGAGGCCTCCAGCGGCGACGTCCTCCTGCACGTGGCCGACGAGCGTCTGCGCAAGGACAAGCAGTCGATGGTCGGCGTGCGCCGCCGGCGCCGCAGCACGGACGCGTCCTCACCCGTGGCGGTGGTCCGACCGAACGGCGTCGGTCGCGCGGGCGAAACCGCCTAGCCGGATCTGCTCCACACGGCGGACTCGGCGGCCCCGCCGACCCGTCATCGTGGAGGCATGCCCAGCACCTTCGACCTCCCCTCCCGCCTGCTGCTCGGCGCCGGCCCGTCGCAGACGACCGACCGGGTGCTCCGTGCCCTCGCTCGCCGACCCTCGGGCACCTCGACCCGGCCTTCGGTGAGCTCCTCGACGACGTGAGCGAGCGGCTCCGCCAGACCTTCCGCACCGACCACCGTGTGGCGTTCCCGGTGAGCGGGACCGGCAGCTCGGGCATGGAGGCGATGGTCGCCAACCTCGTCGCGCCGGGCGACCGGGTCCTCTGCGGGGTCCACGGCCTCTTCGGGCAGCGCATGGCCGACGAGCTCGGCCGCCGCGGCGCCGAGGTCGTGCGGGTCGAGGGTGAATGGGGCCGGGCGATCCCGACGGAGCAGCTCCTCGACGCGGCGAAGGAGCCGTTCGACGCGCTGTTCGTGGTCCACGCGGAGACGTCGACCGGGGTGGCGCAGCCACTCGACGGGCTCGCCGACGCCTGCCGTGCGCATGACGCGCTCCTGCTCGTCGACTGCGTCACCTCCCTCGGCGGCCACCGGCTCGAGATCGACGCCTGGGGCATCGACGCCGCGTTCTCCGGCACCCAGAAGTGCCTGAACGTCCCGCCCGGGCTGGCCCCGTTCACCGTCGGGCCGCGCGCCGCCGCGAAGGCCGAGTCGGTCGACTGCCCCTCCTGGTACTTCGACCTGTCGCTCGTCCTCGGATATTGGAGCGGCACGGGCGGCCGCGCCTACCACCACACGGCGCCGATCAACCTGATCTACGGGCTCCACGAGGGTCTCGAGGACGTCCTCGAGGAGGGTGTCGAGGCACGCTGGGCACGGCACGCCACCGCGCACGCTGCGCTGCTCCGCGCGGTTCGTGCGCTGGGTCTCGAGCGCATCGCGCCCGAGGGCGAGCACCTCAATCCGCTGCTCGCCGTCCGCATCCCGGAGGGGATCGACGATGCTGCCGTGCGCGGCGCGCTCCTCACCGAGGACGGCATCGAGATCTCCGGCGGCGTCGGCAAGTTCGCCGGGCAGGCCTGGCGGATCGGGGTGATGGGCTTCGGCGCCAATCCCGCCCCGCAGCGGCGGCTCATCGAGGCGCTCGCGCCGCGCCTCGGGCACGACCCCGCGGAGGCGATCAGTGAGCTCGAGGCCGGTTGGGCGGTGGCGCCGGCCTGACGGTGGGGCGCGGCCGGCGGCGGGCGGCGGGCGTCTCGGTCAGCTGAGCAGGTAGCGCTCGAGCTCGGCGCGGTACGCCGGCCACGGGTCGCGGACCTGGCCGGCCCGCGGCTCGAAGGCGCGCGAGAGCGCGAGGCCGCGGAGGGTCGAGACGACGACGGCGTAGCGCGGGTTCACGCGCATGCCCTTGCCGCCCTCGGCGGTGTCGACGTCGAGGCCGAGGTCGCCCTGGAGATTCGCCGCGGCGCGGGCGAGCAGGCGTTCCAGCGGGACCATCCGCTCATAGAGCTCCTCTTCGTCGCCCGCCGCGATCCACAGCTTCACCATCACCGTGAACAGCGGCCCCGAGAAGTCGCCCCAGAGGAGGTCAAGGGTCGCACGGACGCGTTGGGCACGGTCGTCGGGAAGGGCGTCGAGCGCCTGCCGGAGCGCCACGAGGCGGCGCCGCACGAGCTCCTCGACGGCCGCCGCGACGAGGTCGACGCGGTACTGGAAATGGTGGGTGACCGCACCGACCGACACCTCGGCACGCTCCGCGATGCGGCGCGTGGTCGCCCCCGAATAGCCGAGCTCGGCCACGCATTCGATGGTCGCGTCGAGGAGGCGGCGGCGCGTCTCGGCGCGGCGCTGGTCCTGGGTTCGACGTGGCGGGGCGGTCATGGACCACGGAACGGTATCCGTTCGGCGCGTGCGGAGTGCATTCGCTGGACCAGTCGACGGAAAACAGAACCGACGTTCGGTTTCTCCCCGTGGACCTGGCATGCTGCGCCGATGCCCGCTCCTCCCCTCGACGGCCTCCGCGTGCTGGACTGCTCGCGGCTCCTCCCCGGGCCGTACTGCTCGCGGTACCTCGCCGACCTCGGCGCCGACGTCGTCCGGGTCGACCATCCGGATGCCGCCCGCGGCGACATGGTCCGGGCGATGGCGAGCGCGTTCGTCGGACTCAACCACGGCAAGGGCTCCGTGGCGCTCGACCTCACGGTCGCCGCGCACCGCGACCAGTTCCTCGCGCTCGTCGACCGGGCCGACGTCGTCCTCGAGAGCTTCCGCCCCGGCGTGCTCGATCGCCTCGGTCTCGGCTGGAGCGCGATCCATGCCCGCAACCCCGCCGCGATCCTCTGCTCCATCACGGGGTACGGCCAGACCGGGCCCGACGCAGGCCGCGCCGGACACGACATCGGCTACCTGGCGCGGGCGGGCGTCCTCGGCCTCTCGGGTGAGGCGGACCGGCCGCCGCTGCCGCTCGGCGTGCAGGTGGCCGACCTCGCCGGGGGCGCCCTCCCGGGCGTGATCGGAATCCTCGCGGCGCTGCGCGAACGCGATGGCTCGCCGGCCCAGCCCGGCTCCGGACTCGGTCAGCACGTCGACGTGTCGATGACCGACGGCAGCCGCGCCCTGCTCGCCCTCGACGGGCCCGGCGCGCTCGCCGGCGACCCGGCGCCGGAGCGCGGCGGCGGTCCGCTCGGCGGCGCCGCGATCGCGTGCTACCGGACGTACCGCTGCGCCGACGGGTACGTCGCCCTCGGCGCGCTCGAGGCCAAGTTCTGGCGGGCGTGGTGCGCCGGCGTCCGTCGCGAGGATCTCGTGGCGCAGCAGTTCACGGCGCCGGGCAGTGACGCCGGACGGGAGATCGAGGCGCTCTTCGCCGCACGCACCCGGGACGCCTGGGAGGCCTTCGCCGTCGAGCACGACTGCTGCCTGGAGTCCGTGCTGAGCCCCGCGGAGTCGTTCGCCCGGGCCGACGAGGACCTCGCGGCGTGGAGGGCGAGGCCCGGCGCCGACGCGGGCCGGCGGGACGGCTCGGACCGCATCGCCCCGACCCTCGACGCGGTCGACCTCGACGGCGTGCCGCGGCGCGTCCCGGCGCCGGGCCTGCGGTTCTCGCGTTCTCCGCTCGCCGCGGGCGGGTCCACACCCGCCACCGGAGCCGACGACGCGCTCCTCGCCGATCCGGACACCCGCTGGCCGGAGCGCTGACGAAGCCCGGGGCGCCGCGCCGACCCGCGAGCCCGGGGACATCGCGGTCGCTTTTCGACCGCCACCTCCCCAACCCACCCCGAGCGCCGCGCCGACCCGCGAGCCCGGGGACATCGCGGTCGTTTTTCGACCGCCACCTCCCCAGCCCACGTCACGTCGGGCGTCCACCCTCGGCTTGAAACCGAGCGGATGTTCGGTATGTTTCTGCGTCATGAGCACCACGCCGATCGCCCGCGACCTCGCCGGCGTCACCGATGCCCGCCACCTCACCGAGGACCAGCAGGCACTCGCCGACGCCGTCGCGGACTTCTGCGCCGGTGAGGCGGGCACGCGCGAGCAGCGGCAGCGGCTCACGAACGACCGCACCACCCTCCACTCCGACGCCCTCTACCGGCAGTTCGCCGGGCTCGGATACGCCGGGGCGCCGCTCCCCGAGGCGTACGGCGGCTCGGGCGGCGGTGCGGTCGACCTGTGCCTCATCCTCGAGGAGTCGACCTACGGCCGGATCCCGATCGAGGGCATGTCGGTGACGATGATCGTGGCCGGCGCGTACGAGCGTTTCGGAACCGAGGCCCAGAAGACCGACGTCATCGGGCGGATCGCCGAAGGCGACGTCTTCGCGATCGCGATGTCCGAGCCGGGGTCGGGCTCCGACGTGGCGAGCATGCGCACCAAGGCCGAGGTCGTCGGCGACGAGATCGTCCTGAACGGCCACAAGACCTGGATCACGTGCGCGAAGCACGCGTCGGAGATCCTCGTGATCGCGCGCTCCTTCACCGGCGACCGAAAGCACGACGGCCTCACGATGGTCGCCGTCCCGACCGACGCGCCCGGACTCGAGATCAACCCCATCAGCACCATGGGCGGCGACGAGCAGTGCGACGTCTTCTTCACCGACGTGCGCGTGCCGGCGACCCAGGTCCTCGGCGAGGTCGGAGGCGGCTGGGGACAGCTCGTCGCCGGACTCAACGTCGAGCGGCTCATCATCGGCGCCGTGATGCTGGGTCTCGCCCGCCGCGCGTTCGACGACGCCCTCGCCTACGTGCGCGAGCGGGAGCAGTTCGGGAAGAAGATCGGCAGCTTCCAGTCGCTCAAGCACAACGTCGCCGACCTCGCGACGGAGCTGCGCTGCTGCGAGCTGCTCGTGTACGACGTCGCCCGGAAGATCGACGAGGACCCGAGCCGCCTCCTTCCCCGCGAGGCGTCGATGGCCAAGCTGAAGGTCACCGAGGTCGTGAAGCGGATCGCGCTCGAGGGCATGCAGATGATGGGTGGCTACGGATACGCCACCGAGTACGACATGGAGGCCTACCTCCGGCAGGCGGTCGTGTCGACGATCTACGGCGGGACCAACGAGATCCAGCGCGACATCATCGGCATGACCTACGGTCTGTAGCGCAGCCGACCGGGGCTGACGATCACCCCACCGACCAGGTGCATAACCTTGTCACCGTGCCGACCCGCCCGACCAACCACCGAGCCCGTGGGCTCGCGCGTCGAGAGGCCCTGCTGCGCGCGGCGGTCGAGATCGTCGCCGAGCGCGGCGTCGGTGGCGCCACGCACCGGGCCATCGCCGAGCGTGCGGGCGTGCCGCCGTCGACCACCACGTACTTCTTCTCGTCGATCGACGAACTGATCCTCGAGGCGCTGCGGCACTTCACGCAGCAACGCGTCGCGCAGTTCAACGAACTCAGCGCGATGCTCGCGGAGCGCCAGAGCGAGCCCGCCGAGATCGCGCAGCTCTTCGCCGAGATCCTGTGCGCCGCACCGCAGCAGCACGAGGTCGCGCAGTTCGAGGCGTACCTCGATGCGAGCCGACGGGATTCCGAGGACCGTGAGGCGGTCGTCTCGATCCTCGAGGCGTTCGAGCAGGTCGCCGTGAGCGCGCTCCGCCAGAACGGCACCCCGAACCCCGAGCTCGTCGCGCCGATCTTCGTGAGCCTCGCCGACGGCTACGGCCTCCGCCGATGCGCGCTGGGCCACAACCTGGACCCGGCGCCGCTCGCCGAGGCCTTCCACCGTCTGTTCGACTCGTACGCGGCCGTGCCACCCGGGGATCCGTACCCCGGCAGCGCCGCCCCGACGATCGGCTGAGCCCGCACGCGGCGCCGCCGCGGAGCCGCGCGATCTGGGCGTGTCCGCTGGCCCCTCCTGGCGCCGCCCCGTCGGTCAGCGAGCGTGCTTGGCAGCGAGCCGCCGCGCCACCTGCTCGGTGAGCTCGACCGTCGCCGAGACGGTCTCGTAGTCGAGGTTCTCGGGCGTGTCGGTCATGAGGTGGTAGTTCGACGGCGCGCGCCACGGCGCCAGCGACACCAGGGCGACGGTCGGGAAGTTCGCCCGCGACGGCACGATGGCATCGGTGCTGAACCGCGACCGCATGCCGCGCTCGAGGCTCACGCCGGCCTGCTCGGCGACCTCGGCGGTGAGGTCACGGAACGACGCGTCGGTGTAGTCGTGCATCGCGACCGGCCCCTCGCCCTCGAGCATCACGAGCTGCGGCGAGCCGACGGTGTCGACGGCGAAGAAGTACGTGGAGGTCGGGTCGAGGTCACGGCCGTGCTGCTCGACGTAGCCGTGGATCCCGCCCTGGAGTTCCTCCTCGGCACCGGCCGAGAGCAGCACGATCCGCACGCCGTCGATCGGGGCACCCTTGAGGCGCTCCGCGAGGGCGACGAGCAGACCGACGGCCGAGAGGTTGTCGTTGGCGCCGGGCACCGTGGGGCTGCGGCGGATGTCCATGAGGAGGCCGAACGCGACGGCGCAGAACGCCGCGCCGGCGAGGCGCACCGACCTGATCCGGGCGAGCAGCCCCGCGGCCACGGCCACCGGGGCCGCGAAGGCGGGCCACCAGTAGGGCAGCGACTCGTCGACGCTCTCGATGCGCTCCGGGAACCGCTCCCAGAGCTTCTTCTGGAGGGTCTGATCGAACATGACGCCCGTGCGACCGGCGTCGTGGTGGGCCATCACGACGAGCGTCGCCGGGGCGTCGGGGGCTCCGATCTCGGCGATGACGTTCGTGGTGGCGCGCTCACGGCGCAGCGCGCGGCGCAGCCAGCGGCCGCGGTTGTCGATGTCGTCGGCGAAGAGCGCACCCGCGAGGATGCTCAGGGCAGCGAACGTCTTCCGACCGAAGCGGGGGTTGACGACGCCGACGGCGAGCGGCAGCGACACGGCCATCGCGAGCGCGCTCGGCCAGCCCTCGTGGAAGGTCGCCGGCTCGATGCGGGCGTCGAGCCCGGCGTCGGCCAGCCGCTCACGGAGCAACTCCGCCGAGCGGAACTCACCCGGGCTCCCGGCAGGCCGGTCGATGGCGGCGTGCTGCTCGATCACCTCGCGGAGGAGGTCGAGCTCCGCGGTCTGCGGCACGTAGGTCGGTGCGGCCGTCGATCGGGTCATCGCGCGATCCTAGTCATAAGCTGGACAAACGTCCAGACTTCACGTCGTCGATGAGCTCGGCCTCATCGGTCAAGCCCGGTCCGTAGCGCTTGATCACGCGCGCCGGCGAGCCGACGCAGATCGAGAACGGCGGAAGGTCGGTGGTGACGACGCTGTTGGCACCGATGATCGTGCGCTCCCCGATCGTCACGCCACTGGTCACGACGACGTTCGCGCCGGCCCAGACGTTGTCGCCGATCTTCACCGGTCCCTTCGTGGTGAAGCCCTGCCACGGGATCGGCTGCTCCAGGTCGTCGAAGCGGTGGTTCGCGTCGGTGATGAGGGAGCCGTTCGCGAACATGCAGTGCTCTCCGATCTCGATGAGATGCATCGCGGACACCATCACGCCGCGGTTCAGGAACGTGCCCGCCCCGATCCGCACGCGCGACTCGGGGCCACCGGTGATCCACACGTCAGGCTCGAAATAGACCTGCTCGCCGAGCTCCAGGCGACCTTCGCGCAGCATCGCGTAGACGGGGCCGTGCACCGGCCACCGGGCGAAGGCGCGGCGCCGGGCCAGCTCCACGTAGATCCCGGCACGGCGCCACGGGAACGCGTTGCGCTCGTACCAGCGCCACTTGCGCCAGAACTCGACGACCTGTGAACGCGAGAGCACCGTTCCACCCTAAGCCCGCGGCGTGCGCGATGATCCACGGGTGCCCGCGCAGCTCGCCCTCGAGCTC
>JAVHXX010000628.1 GCA_031119595.1 Patulibacter sp.
TGACCGCGAGCTCGACCTCGAAGGCCTCGCCGGGGGCGTCGACGTCCGCGGCGGGCTCGAAGCGCTCGACGCGGACGCTGCCCGCCGGCCAGTGCGCGGCAGCGGCCTCGACCGCGTCCATGAGCCCGCGCGGCCCGCAGCAGTACACGACCGCGTCGCGCGGTGCGGCGAGGAGCGCGTCGACGTCGAGCCGGACGCCCTCGTCGGCCGCGGCCACCGCGACCCGGTCGGGGTACGCGGCGACGAGCTCGTCCACGAACGCCATGCGGTCGCGGGACCGCCCCGCGTAGTGGAGCTCCCACGGGGTGCCGGCACGTTCGGCGGCGGCGATCATCGACCGGATCGGCGTGATCTCGATGCCCCCGGCGACGAAGACCGCGGGGCGCGCCGGGTCGTGGCCGAAGTGGTTCCGCGGTCCGGCCACCACGACCTCGTCGCCGACCGCCAGTCCCTCGTGCACGGCGACCGATCCACCGCGGCCGTCGGGCTCGCGGAGCACGGCGATCCGCCAGTGCCCGTCGGGCGTCGTCGTGACGAGCGAGTACTGCCGCTCGGTCCCGGGAGCGACCTCGAGGTCGACGTGCGCTCCGGGTTCCCAGTCCGGCAGCGCCGGCCCGTCGACCGGGGCCAGGTCGAGTGCGACGACCTCGGTGGCGACCTGGTGGCGAGCGGCGACGCGCAGCCGCTGACGCTCCGGCACGGCGCTCACGCGATCGCTCCGGCGCGCGGGGTCTCCTTGACCACGATCATGTGGAAGCGGGTGCCGTCCGCGCTGCACCACCGGTGTCCGGTGCCGCCGCGGTAGTACGCCGAGTCGCCGGGCCCGAGCTCGATCGGCTCCTGTCCGCGCAGGTCGAGGTGCACGCGGCCGGCGAGCACGGTGAGGAACTCGTCCTCGTGGTGCTCGAAGTACTCGCCGAGGTCCGTGTTGTCGCCGACCCACTCCAGCGGCTCGAACGCGTGCGGGCCCGCGTGCACGAGCAGCCGGGCCTCGCCGCTCGAGAACGGTCCGCGGGCACCCTCGCCGGCACGGATCACCTCGGGCAGGCGGACGTCGCGCTCCGGTCGTTCCGGGGCACCGGCGGCGAGCAGTTCGACCTGGGTCGTCCCGAGCGCCGCGGCGATCTTCTCGAGGGACACCATGCTGGCGCGCGAGTGCCCGCGCTCGACCTGGCTGAGGAACGGGTGCGACAGACCGGTCAGCTCGGCGACCTGCACGAGCGTCAGTCGTGCGGCGCGTCGGCGGGCACGGATGTGCTCACCGATCCGCTGGGTCTGGTCGTCGACGACGCGGTCGGTCTCGGTGGTGGTGCCGGTGCTCACGCGCGCTCCTCTCGTCCTCGGTGGGGCCGTCCCGACCGGTCGGCCGGAACACTCGTTCCCGCTCCCGGTCGCGTCGGGGCGGGCGTCACACACGGCAACCGCCTCGAAACGAGAGGGAAACACTGCCGCCCTAGCATCGGAGATGTTGATGCGATCAACATTCTCACACACGATCGAGAGGCTCCGGATGGACTCGTCAGTGCCCCGCCCGATCGCCCTCCTGCGCTCCGCGCTGCTGCCGGACGGCCGCTCCGTCGACGTCGCGATCGAGGGCGCGACCGTCTCGACCGTGGCACCGGCCGGCACGCTCGCTGCCCCGGCGGAGGAGACGATCGACCTCGGCGGCCGGCTGCTCCTGACCGCTCCGGCAGAACCGCACGCCCACCTCGACAAGGCCCTCAGCGCCGACGCCATCCGGCCGCCGCTCGGGGACCTCGGCGCCGCGATCGCCTCGTGGACCGCGCACGCGACCACCATGACCGTCGAGGACATCGCCGACCGGGCCCGGACCGCCGCGCTCACGCTGCTCGCCGCCGGCACCACGGCCGTCCGGAGCCACGTCGACGTCCTCAGCGGCCGGCACAGCGCGGCCGACCGGCCCGCCACCACGGAGCAGGCCCTGCGCGGCGCCCGTGCCCTCGTGCAGGTCCGCGACGAACTCGCGGGCCTGATGGACATCGAGCTCGTCGCCCTCGCCGGCCCGCTCGCCCCCGACGAGCACGTCGAGGCGGTCCTCGACCTCGGCGTGGACCTCGTCGGCGGCGCCCCGCACCTCGCCGAGGACCCCCTCGCCGACGTCGACCGGCTCATCGCCATCGCCCGGCGACGGGGCCTCGGGGTCGACCTGCACGCCGACGAGAGCCTCGACGGCCCGGTGACCCTCGACCACTACGCCCGGGCGTCGCGCTCGCTGCGGCGCGACCGGCAGTACTCCGCCGGGCACTGCGTCCGACTCGGGACCCTGGGACCGGAGCGACTCGCCGAGGTCGTCGCCGACGTCGCCGCGGCCGACCTCGGGGTGATCACGCTCCCGATCACGAACCTGTACCTGCAGGGCTGGCAGTACCCGGTCTCCACGCCGCGGGGACTGACCGCCATCCAGGCGCTCCTCGACGCCGGCGTCCGCGTCGCCGCCGGCGCGGACAACGTCCGCGACCCCTTCAACCCGGTCGGCCGGAGCGACGCCTTCGAGACCGCGTCGCTGCTCGTCTCCGCCGGCCACGTGACGCCGGACCAGGCGTACGCGATGGTGAGCGACACCGCCCGGAGCGTGATGGGCCTCCCGGC
>JAVHXX010000629.1 GCA_031119595.1 Patulibacter sp.
GATGTGCACCGCGGTGTCGAAACCGAAGGTGCGATCCGTGCCGGAGAGGTCGTTGTCGATGGTCTTCGGCACGCCGACGATCGGCAGCGTCTTCGAGAACTCGTTCGCGGCGAAGAGGGTTCCGTTGCCGCCGATCGCGATGAGGCCGTCGAGGCGCTGCTCCTCGAAGCGCTGCGCCACCAGGTCGCGCTGCTCGAGCGCGCTGCGCCGCGAGGTGCCGAGGATCGTGCCGCCGCGCGGGAGGATCCCGGCCACCTCGGCGAGGCCGAGCTCACCGCAGGCGCCGTCGAGCACACCACCCCAACCGTCGCGGAACCCGACGATCTCGTCGCCGTGGAGGTGCGCCGAGCGGACGATCGCCCGGATCACCGCGTTGAGCCCCGGACAGTCGCCGCCGCCGGTGAGGATGCCGAACCGCATGGCCTGACTCTACGAATCCCGGTGCGCTGCTCCAACCCGCCGCTGCGCAGCGGATCCGAATGTGGCGCGGAGCAGGAGAACCGGCGTCGGCCGCGACGCGTCCAGTTCCGCCGGACGAGGTGCTCGAATGGCCGCATGCCGGTCTCCCGCCAGCTCGCCTCCGAGTTCAAGCTCCACCGCGACGACCTCATCGAGGCCTGGCACCCCGCGACCACGATCGGCGAGCCGCGGCGCGGAGCCGTTGCCGGCGGTCGGGCCTTCGCGGTCGGCAGAAGGGCCGCCGGCACCCGTGTCCGGGCGCACGGCCGCAGCCGCCTCGCCGCCGCGACGACCGTGCTGGCCGCTGCCCTCTCGCTCACCACCGCGGCGCCGGTCGATGCCGCGAGCGGTTGGTGCAGCCCCAGCGGCGACTACTGCACCTCCGTGGCCAAGCGCGGCGGCGTGCGCACCCTGTCGATCTCGACGTTCTCGTTCCGCGGCGACGTCGACTTCTGCGTGCAGGCACCCGGCGGCGAGGATCCCGTCTGCCGCACCCGCACGCTCAAGGCAGGCAGCGGCAAGTCCGCCGACCTCTACTCCGCGTCGATCGCGTGGAGCAAGAACTTTCCGCGCACGCCGAAGGGCAAGCGCACCGTGACCTTCCAGTCCGACGACACCCGCCTCGGACCGAAGCTCACGTTCACCGCGAAGTGAGCGTGGCCGCGGCGGTCTCGCCGGCCACGAGTCCGAACTCGCGGGCGATGAGCTCGTAGGAGTGTTTGCGGGCGGCGTGGTCGTGGGTGATGGTCACCACGATCACCTCGCCGGCGCCGTACTCGCGGGCGAGCTGCTCGATGCCCTCGCGCACCTGCGATGCGGTGCCGAGGATCATGCGCCGGCCGGGTGCGGGCGCCGTCGGGTCCTCGCCCTGCTCGCGGAGCACGCGCTCGGCCTTGTCCGGCGGCGGGAACGGCACCGGGCGACCGCGGCGCAGCGCGGCCATCGCCACGCGGTGGCTGAGCGCGAGGTACTCGGCCTCCTCCTGCGTGTCGGCGGCGAGGACCCAGGCCGCCACGGCGATCTCGGCACTGCTCCGGCGCTGGTCCGGGTCGAACCTCTCCGCGTAGGTGCGGGCGATCTCGACGCCCTTCGGGTTGATGAAGTCGGCGAAGGCGTAGGGCAGGCCGAGGGCCGCAGCCCAGACCGCCGACTGCTGCGAGCTGCCGAGCAGCCACGGCTCGGGCCGCTCCGGCAACCCGGGCAGGGTCTTGCTCAGGCGGTGGAAGGCGTGGTCCTGCGGGAGGTTGTCCTCGAGGTAGCCGAGGAGCTCCTCGAGCATGTTCGGGAAGTCGTCGATCAGGTACTGCTCGCGACGGTCCCGCTGGAGCGCGTAGGTCGTGAGGGCATCCGTGCCGGAGGCGCGGCCGAGGCCGAGGTCGATGCGGCCCGGGAAGAGGCCGGCCAGGAGGCTGAACTGCTCGGCGACCTTGAACGGGCTGTAGTGCGGCAGCATCACGCCACCGCTGCCGACCCGCAGGTGCTGGGTGACCGAGGCGATCGCGGGGATCAACGTCTCCGGCGCAGGCCCGGCCAGGGACAGCCCGCCGTGGTGTTCGGACACCCAGTAGCGGTGGTACCCGAGCGCATCCGCATGACGCGCGAGGTCGAGGGTGTTGTGCAGGGCCTGGGTGCCCGTCAGCCCCTCGGGGATGGGCGTTTGGTCGAGCACACTGAGTCGAAGAGCCACGGCAGATTCCTTCCTGCCCGTCACGCTAGCGGCGTTTCCCTATCACTTCGATAGTGCTGCGCCCCACGGCGGGCTACCCTGGAACCATGAGCGCGCCCACCCACCAGACCGGCACGAGCGACCCCTGCGCCTGCGGCGTGTGCGGCACGGACGTCCCGCCGCTGGTCGGCAGCATCCTCACGGGCATCGGCCTCACGCTCAGCGCGGCCGCCGACCGCCTCGAGCAGGGCCAGGACATCCCGGGCCTCACCGACGTGCAGCGCCGCCTGGTCGACGCGCACGCCGAACAGCGCATCCTGGGCTAGCGCGCCTGGGGCTCCGGGCCGCCGTCCGCGTCGACGCGCCGGTTTCCGGCCGCGCCGTGGCGCCACGTCGGGCGTGAGCGCCCTTGCACGTCCTACAGGCGCGCCGGGCCGCGGCCGATTCCCGAGGCGTGCCGTCCGTGCCACCCTTCATC
>JAVHXX010000630.1 GCA_031119595.1 Patulibacter sp.
CGTCGGGGTCGTCGTCGCCGGTTCGGAGACCCCGCGCTACCTCGAGCCGATCGTGACGGCCCCGCTGCTGGCGCTCGTCGCGGTCGCCGAGCTCACGCGCACCGCCGTCCGCACGACCCGGGTGCACCGACCGCGGCGCGGCGTCCGGGTGGTCCTGGCGGTGGCGGCCGCGGGGGTGCTGCTCGCCGGGGTCGCGACCGCACCGAGCACCGCCCGCGCGGTTGGCACGGCACGGTACGACCCCGCGTCCTGCCTCGACCGGTGGGCCGACGGGCGGGACGTCGTCGGGGTGGGCCAGTTCTGGACCGTCCGGCCGCTCGCCACGTACGCCTCGACGAACGTGCAGCTCCTGCAGGTCCGGGACACGTTCCAGACGTACCCGTGGCTCGTCGACCTCGGGGCCTACCGGGACGCGGCGCCGACGTTCGTCGTGATCGGCACCCGGGACCTCTGGACGACCGCGGTGGAGGACTCGCTCGGCACCCCCGCCACGATCACCCACTGCACCGGCTTCGACGTGTACGACTACGCCGGGACGTCGGGCGCCGCGGTCCTGCAGCGCGACGTGGTGCGCAGCGCCGATGCCGTCCGGCGCGAGCGCGGCTTCTGAGCGATCACCCCGGAAGTCGTCCACAGCCGCGCGGCGGCACCCGTTCCTGCCTGTACGGATGTATAGGCTCGTGCCCGTGACTCGTCCCACCAGCCACCGCTCCCCGCGTGCGACCGTGCGCCTCCGCCTCGCCGCCACCGGACTCGCACTCGCGGGTCTGCTCGGCACGGTGGTGCTCGACGCGCCGGCTGCGAGCGCGGCCACGTACCCCTCGTGGGACGAGGTCATGGCCGCCCGCGGGCAGGAGTCCGCGAAGCAGGACCAGATCACCGAGATCAAGGGCATCATCTCCGGCCTCTCCGACAAGGTGAAGGCGGCCGAGGCCGAGGCGAAGCGGCTCGGCACCGAGTTCTTCGAGGCCCAGAGCGACGCGCAGGACGCCGCCGAGAAGGAACAGCGGCTCCGCGCCGACGCCGAGGAGCACGCCGAGATCGCCGAGCAGAGCGCAGCCCAGGCCGGGCAGTTCGCCGCGCAGATGGCCCGCTCCGGCGGCGCGGACGTCACTGCGTCCGTCATCACCGGTGGCGAGGACGCGTCGGACCTCCTCTACAACCTCGGCGCGCTCAGCAAGCTCTCCGAGCAGGCCGAACGGGTCGAGGCCGCTGCCACCGCCGACGCCGCCGTCGCCCGGTCCCTGACGGCGCAGGCGGACCGTGCGTCCGAGGCGCTCGACGAGCTCGCGGCCGAGGCCGAACGCCGCATGCAGGCCGCCCAGGCCGCGGCGGACGAAGTACAGACCGCCTACGACGAACAGCAGAGCAACAAGGCACGGCTCGACGCGCAGCTCGCGACCCTGACCTCCGGCCGCGTCCGGACCGAGGCCGAGTTCGCGCAGGGCGAGAAGGTCCGCAAGGCGGCCGAGGCGAAGGCGGCGCGGGAAGCCGCAGCACGTGCGGCGGCAGCAGCCGCCGCGGCGAACACCGGCGGCGGCGGGTCCGGCAGCAGTGGCTCCGGAGCCGGCGGTTCGCCCGGATCCGGTTCGGGCACCGGCTGGGTCCGTCCGGCGAGCGGGTACGTCATCAGCCCGTACGGCTACCGCGTGCACCCCATCACCGGCGTCGTCACGAAGCACGACGGCGCCGACCTCGCGAGCGGCTGCTACACGCCGATCGTCGCCGCAGCGGCGGGCACGGTCGACTACGCGGGCTGGTACGGCGGCTACGGCAACTACGTCCGGATCAGCCACGGTGGTGGTGTCCAGACCGCGTACGGCCACATCGTGAACGGCGGGTACCGGGTCGCCTCGGGCCAGCGGGTGTCCGCGGGGCAGCTCATCGCCCTCGTCGGCTCCACGGGCGCCTCGACCGGCTGCCACACGCACTTCGAGGTCCACCTCGGCGGCGCGACCGTCGACCCGATCCCGTTCATGCAGGCGCGGGGCGTGGCCTTCTAAGCGGTCGACCCCGCCGGCTCGAGGCCGTCGTCGTCGAGGTTCCACAGCGCCCGGTACCAGGCGGTCCGCTCCTCGTCGGCGGGCAGCCCGTACGCCTCGTGGAACAACCCGTCCCACCCCGGCCCGTAGTTCCACCCGAGCGCCATCGTCGCCACGCCGAGGTCCGCCCAACGGTCCGCGATGCCGAGCGCGTCGAAGTCGACGTGCCCGGCCCACTTCCCGTCCGCGCCGATCAGGGTGTTCGGCGTGCACGGGTCCCCGTGGCAGACCACCACGCGGTCGGTCGGCGGCTCCGGGCCGAGCAGGTCGGGATCGGCGCCCGCGGCACGTGCCCGTCCCGTTCGCTGCGCCGTCGACCACTCGAACGGGCAGTCGAGGACCGGCAGGGTGTCGTGCAGGGCGCGGAGGCCCTCCCGGTCGCGCCGGTCGGCGACCACCGCACGCACGCAGCGGTCGGCAACGGCCGCTCGGGCCGAGCAGAGCACCCGGCCCGAGCGGAGCACCGCTCCGCGCCGGCGTAGTGGGCTGGCTCGCCCAGTGCTCGCCGACCAGCCCACGCTCGGTGAAATGGGTACCGAGCCGGCCGCCTCGGGACGGCCG
>JAVHXX010000631.1 GCA_031119595.1 Patulibacter sp.
CCGCGCAGTGCGCGTGGAAGGTCGCATGGGCGCCGGGCGGTCGCGCGCGCCGCGGGTCGCCGCGCGGTGCATGCAAGGTTTGCCGCGCCGAGCGCGTGGAAGGGTGCGTGGGCCGCGCTCGACGTGGCCGCAACGGGTAAGCCACTCGAGCCGGCACCCGCGACCGTCCTACCGTGCGGCCCATGGCGAACATCCTCTCGGTCCTGGCTCGCGTGTACGTCGACGACGTCGAGGTGGCACTGCCGCTCTACGAGCAGCTCGCCGACGCGACACCCCACCGGTTCGACTTCCGCGACCTGCGGCTCGCGGTGGTCGGTCCGTTCCTGCTGATCGAGGGCGCCGACGACGAGATCCGCTCGCACAGCGCCACCCTCTCGGTCCGCGACCTGGGGCCCGTCCTCGACGCGCTCCTCGCGGCCGGCGGCGAGGCGCTCGAGGGCCCCGACGACGGCCCGAACGGTCGCCGCCTCATCGCGCGCCAACCCCACGGCGAGACCGTGCTCGAGTACATCGAACTCGTCGACCGCTGACGCCGCGCGGCGCCGCGGCGCTCAGTCCGCGGCGTCCCCTTCGTCCTTCGCGAGGTCGGACCAGAACTTGATCGAGGCGCGCTCGTGGAGGAGCGCGGCCTGGAGCGCGCGACGCGCGCCGATCGGTGCCATCGCCCCGGCGGCCTGGAGGACCTCGTATTCCTTGAGCCGCGCCTGGTGTTGGAGGATGCGTGTCCGCGCGAGCGTGGCCGGCGTCGCCCCGAAGAAGAGCTTGAGGATGGAGAGGTCACGCATCTGGGGCATCTCGTCGGCACTGGCGGCGAGCCAGTCGTCGAGCGCCTGCTCGCCTGCGGGCGTGATCGCGTAACCGGTGCCGCGCCGCTCGGGCGTGTCCGTGGCCTCGAGCAGCCCGGCCTCCGCGAGACGGATCGGCTCCCGGTACACCTGCGACCGCTGGATCGACCACATGTGGCTCACCGTCGCGCGGATCGTCCCCTCGAGCTCGTACGCCGACGCGCCGGGCGACCACCGGACGAGCCCGAGCACGATGAACGAGGTGGGGGTGAGTCGCACGGCCACGGCCCGGATCCTACGCGCCGCACGTCGCGGGGCGGCCGCCCACGCACGTGCATGCACGCGCCGGCCGATGGGTGGCGGCCCATCGGCCGGCCTGTCCCCGTCGTGCGTCGATCAGCGAGTCCAAGAAAAAGTCGATGATGTAGTCCATCATGGACTATGGTGGGCGCCATGACCATGCCGCTCGACCGTGCCACCCCCTCGACCGTCGACCCCGCCGTCGCCCAGGCCGTCACGGCCGCGACCGGGATCACGCACCCGGACGGCCTCGCGGCGGCGCTGTCGACGGATCCGCGTGCTCCCGCACCGATCACCGACGACCTCCGCACGTGGTTCTCCGAGACCGACGGTGAGACCGCCCATGGCCCGGCCGGCATCGAGGGCGACCTCCCGGCGTGGCTGACCGGCACGCTGATCCGCAACGGCGCCGCGGCATTCGGCCGGGGCGTGGCCCGCCACTACCTCGACGGCTCCGCGATGCTCCACCGATTCGCGTTCCCCGGCGACGGCACCGCCACCTACGGCAGCCGCTTCCTGCGCACGAAGGCGCGCGCCGCGATGGAGGAAGGGCGCATCGACTTCCACGAGTTCGCGTCGGACCCGTGCCGACGCCTCGCCGAGCCGATCGCCACGCTCTTCTCTCCGCGCATCACGGACAACGCGAGCGTGAACGTCGCCCGGCTCGGTGACGAGTTCGTCGCGATGACCGAGACGCCCCTCCCGATCGCCTTCGACCCGGCCACGCTCGACACGCTCGGCGTCGCCGCACGGCCGCCCGGTCGGGGCGCGTTCACCCCGACCGCCCACCCGCAGATGGACCCTCGCACCGGCGGCTGGCTCACCACCCAGGTGCATTTCGGCCCGCGCAGCTCCTACCGCGTGTTCGAGCGCCACGCCGACGGCACCTCGAAGCAACTCGCGAAGATCGACACGGCCGAGCCGGCGTACCTCCACAGCTTCGCGATCACCGAGCGCCGCATCGTGTTCGTCGAACAGCCGCTGCGGATCCGCCCGCTCGACCTCCTCGCGGGCCGGAAGCCGTTCATCGAGGCGTTCCGCTGGAAGCCCGAGCTCGGCACGGTCTTCCACGTGCTCGACCGGGGTACGGGCCGGGTGGTGCGGCGCCACCAGGGCCCCGCGTTCTTCGTGTTCCACCACGTGAACGCCTTCGATGACGGCGACGACCTCGTGGTCGATCTGTGCGCCTACGACGACCCGTCGATCATCGACGCGCTCTACCTCGACGCCGAGGGGCGCCTCGCCGCGGCGACCGTGCCCACCGCCGCGTTCAAGCGGTATCGGCTGGCCGCGGGCCGCGACGACGTCGACGAACGCGTCGTCACGGAGGCGCCGCTCGAGTGGCCGCGCGTGGCACCGGCGGTGAGCGGTCGGAGCTACCGCGCGGCGTACGGCGCCAGCGCGATCCGCGGCACCGCGCGCGGCGGGCGGGTGGTGATGGTCGGCCTGGTGCCGACCGGCGACCAGCCGATCCCGATGTCGCTGGCGATCACCCGCGAGCTGGAGCTCGTCGGTTC
>JAVHXX010000632.1 GCA_031119595.1 Patulibacter sp.
GCCGGCGCCCTCGTCGCCCGCGCCCTGCTGCCCCGCGAGGCCGGCCGCGCGCAACATCACCCAGGTCAGCCACACGCCGATCCCGAAGAGCGGGTAGGAGAGCACGATCTTCACCGTGCCGAGCGCGACGAGGTGATTCGTGAGGTAGAACGGCACCTCGATCACGAGGCGACCGAAGAAGATCGCGACCCACAGCAGCGAGGCGCGGTTGTACACGCGCATCTTCTCGGGGTCCTCGCGCCAGGGCGTCGCGCCCTCGGGCGCCGGCTGGAGGCTGTCGGCGATGTACCCGACGAACGGCCGCCGCAGGATCACCGAGATGAGGGCCACGAGGCCGTAGCCGATGTTGATGAGGAAGCCGGGCAGGTAGAACGCCTTCGCCTTGCCCGTGGCCCCGGCGACCAGCGCCGAGATCACGACGCCGAAGATGCCCGTGATCGCGAACTGGACGGTCTCGCGGCGCGCGACGCGCACCACCGCGAACAGGATCGCCACCGCGACCGCGATGACGGCCGAGAGCTTCGTGCTGGCACCGGCCGTGACGGCGGCGATGAACGCCACCGAGGGCACGCCCGACTCGATGATCCCCATCGTGCCGCCCATCGCCTGCACGATCGACGGGCGCTCCTCGCCGAACGCCAGCGCGCTCGCGGACTGCCGCGGCGCAGCGTGCGGCACCTCGGGCAGGTCCTGGACCGCCTCACTCGCGAGCGCGCGGAGGTGCGGGTGCTCGGGGTCGCCGGGCGGCGGCGTGGAGGTGTCGGTCATGGCGTCGTTCCGAGCTGGCGACGCAGCGCCTCGAGCTGGTCGGTGAGCTTCTTCTGCTGCGCGAGGGCGTCGTCGATGGCCTGACGGATCTGGGCGCTCGACAGGCGCTTCGTGCCGCCGGTGGTCGGCGTCGTCGACGCGGGCGTGGTCGCCGTGACGCCACCGTCGGTGGTCGACGACGACGCGCCCGCCGACGTGCAGTCCGAGGTGGTCTGGTCGGCGTCGTCGCTGGAGGCCGGCCCGTTCATGAGGAACGCCTGGGTGGAGGCGTTGGTGTAACAGACGGCCGCGGCCTGGTTGTTCGTCGTGTCGACGAACACGGTGGCCGAGGTGTTGTTCGCGTTGTCCGGGATCACGGACACCACGAAGTAGAGCTTGTCCTTGATGGTCACCGGGCGCGGCTCGACGGTGCGGAAGCCGCCGCTGCCGGTCGCGAGGGCGTCGGTGCTCGTGAACGTGACGCCGCTGATCGGCTTCGACCGCGCGGCGCTCAGCGCACGCACGTTGCCGGTGAGCTGGGTCGTGCCGGGCACGTTCCAGATCGACATCTTCCCGGTCGTCGAGTCCTGCATGAAGATCGCGTTCGTCGCCTGGCCGCTGCCGTACGGCTCGGCCGTGGCGACCCACATCGTGGAGCCGTCCGGGCCCTGGAGCAGGTACGGCTGGCGATTGATCTCGGTGTCGACGATCTTCGTCTGGTTCTTGTGGAGGAACAGGTAGTTCCAGATGCCGCCGCGGATCGCGTAGGAGTCCATCTGCTTGCGCGAGAGGACGTCCGGGTAGAGCCGGCCGCTCGCCACGATCTCGGGCCGCTTGAGCGCCTGCGCCACCGAGAGGGTCTCGATCTGCCCGTTCGGGTGGACGACGTACGCACCGCCGAGCTTCGGGCGGCGGATCGGGAACCCGACGTACTTGAGGTACGGCACGAGGATGAGCGGCTTGCCCTGCGCGTCGAGGATCCCGACCGGTGAGGTCAGGTCGACGAGGAGGTTCTTCTTGCGCAGCTGCCAGGTCAGCGAGTCGAAGATCGCGAGACCCGGCGCGTACTTGAACTGCTGCGTGACCTGCGTGGTCTTGCGGGCGATGTTCTCCGCGTCGAGGAGGACGAAGCCGTCGCTCTTCTTCGTGTACCGGCGCACGACGCCCTGGGGAGTGCGGATCGCGCTCCACTGCAGACCCGTCGGGGTGTTGATCACCGCGAGGTCGGTGAGGCGGTCGATCGAGGAGTTGAGGCTGCCGTTGAGGACGGCGTCGGCGACCTCGCGCGGCACCAGCCGCACCTTGCCGACATCCGGGAGACCGGCCGCCGGGGTGAAGGTGGTGTGCGTGGCCATCGCGCGCTGCACGAGGATCGGGTTGATCGCCTGGAGCACGAAGAACACGAGCCCGGCGACGGCGAAGCTGCTCGCCCACAGCCCGCGGCCGGGGTAACGACCCGCCTGGAGATCGGCGACGGTGAGCTTCTGGCGGTTGCCGAGCAGGCGGCCGATGAGGAGCACGACGATGGCCGCGATCCACGGCAGCGGCGTGCGCCAGATCCACATCGCCGGCACGTGGAGGAGCGGCCGGAAGAAGATCGCGATCAGCACGATCGCGATCAGCAGGACGATCAGCGCGATGCGGCGCGCGCGGGCCGAGAGCGGCGGGCGCAGCGGGCCCGGGTCTTCCCCGTCGCCGTCACCGTTGCCGCCACCGCCGGTGGGGCGGAGCGGGCCGCGTGGGCCGCGCGGGCCTCCTGGTGCACCGGGGCGCCGCGTGCCGGTGCCGAACTCGATCCGCCAGCCGCCACGCCGGTCTGCTGGTCCGCTCATCGCCGGGAAGCCTACCCGGGTG
>JAVHXX010000633.1 GCA_031119595.1 Patulibacter sp.
GGGTCGCCGTCGCCGCGCTGATGCACGACAGCGTCCTCGCGGCGCTCATCGCGGTGCAGACCTTCGGCGCCGGCCAATCGCTGCAGCTCGACGCACGCCTGCCCGCCGTCGCGATCGCCGCCGGCCTCTACGCCCTGCGCGTGCCGTTCATCGTGGTCGTGCCGGCGGCCGCCGTCGTCGCGGCCCTCATCCGCCTCTTCACCTGAGGCCGGTGTCGGGGGCGTTTCGTACAGTTTCGCCGTGACCGCATCCTGGCATCCCGTGGCGAACGCCCACCCCACCGAGTGGGTGCTGCGGCAGGGCGCGGCGGGGATGGCGTACGCGGTGGTGCGCCGCTTCGCGTTCGGGGACCCCGGACGGCCGGAGGTGTGGTTCCGCGTCGTCACCTGGGCCGCCGCGTCGGCGGAGCGGGAGCTGATCGGCTGGTGCCGCACGCTCGAGGCGGCCGCGAAAGTGGCGTGGGACCACCGGTGCGCCTCCGAGTCCTGGCGGCACCACATGGCCTCGCGGCGGGTCGATGCCGCCACCATGGCCGCGCAACGCCCGCGCGCGGCGGAGTTGGTGCGCTTCTACCGGGCGGCGATGCGCCGCACCGAGGCGGCGACGGCGCGGCGCGCGCCCGTCACTGCGCGGTGACCGCCCGCTCCGCATCATCGAGCACGCTCTCGATGATCATGCCCGCCCGGTCGTCGTGCGCGCAGAGCGCCGCGGCGAACGCGAGCACCCGCTCCCGCGACAGCACGTCCGCGGCGCACGGTGCGAGGCGGAGGTAGCGCAGCACGCGGAGGTGGACCGTGTCCACCGCCTCGACGAGCACGCCGTTGGGCAGCACGTCGAGCACGACCTGCACGATGCGGACGAACACGTCGACCGGGTTCTGGTCGGGATCGCGGTCGAGCCGCCCGGCGAGCAGCCCCACTTCGAGCTCGGCGTCGGCGTCCAGGCCGGCCATGCCCGCACGGATGGCGTCCGGGTAGAGCTGCCGGAGCACCTGGATCGCATCGGCGGCCTCCGCTCCTTCGAGGGGCGCCACGATCGTGTACCGGTTGGGCGAGGTCTGGACGAGGCCGATGCTGCCGAGCTTGCCGAGCGCCTCGCGGACCGGCGTGCGGGACACACGCATCCAGGCCGTGAGTTCGGCGTCCTTCAGGCGGGAGCCGGGTTCCAGGGAGCCGTCCATGATGCGTTCCAGCAGCAGCTCGAACACGTCGTTGCGCAGCAGCCTCCGATCGGCGGAGCGGTTCGGAGCGGGGTGGTGGTCGGTGATGCTGTCGAGGGTCATGTCGTACTTTCGCCGGGTGAGGGCGGATGGGATGCGGGTACCCTGATATATGTTTAGTTCACCTCGGGTGCCCGCGTCAAAACAAACTTTTCGGTACGGGTGGACACGGGCCGGAAATCAGTGGAAGCCCCGATGCCCGCCCCGCCGCGGGCTCATAGGGTTGTCACAGGTTTTCGGCCAGGGGGACACATCCAGGGGGATACCGAAAGGGCCGGAGCGACCACGTCGCTCCCGCCCTTCTCGCCTTCCCGCCTCTCGGCGGGCGAGACCGGTGTTACTTGGTCAGCGGCTCCAGGGTCGGGTCGTTGGCGTACGCCTCCGCCGCGTTCTCCTTGGTCACGACGACCGGGGTGAGCAGGTAGGCCGGGACGACCTTCTTGCCGTTGTTGTACGACTTGTCGTCGTTCGTCTTCGGCTTCTCACCCTTCTGCAGCGAGGAGACCATCGCGACGGCCTGCTTCACGAGGTTGCGGGTGTCCTTGTTGATGGTCGAGTACTGCACGCCGGCCATGATCGACTTGACCGACTCGGCCTCCGAGTCCTGTCCGGTCACGACGGGGACGGGCTTGCCCGCACCCTGCACCGAGGTGATGATCGCGCGAGCGAGGGTGTCGTTCGGCGACAGGACGCCGTCGAGCTCGGTCGACGCGTAGTTGGCCGCGAGGAGGTTGTCCATGCGGGTCTGCGCGTTCGCCGGCAGCCAGCCCTGGGTGGCGGTCTGCTTGATGTCGGTCTGACCCGAGACGACCTTCAGGGTGCCGTCGTCGATCTTCGGCTGGAGGATCTTCATCGCGCCGTCGAAGAAGACCTTCGAGTTCGCGTCGTCCGGCGAGCCGGAGAAGAGCTCGATGTTGTAGGTCTTCTTGTCCGGGAAGCGCTTCTTCATCCCGTCGAGGAGGGCCTGCCCCTGCAGCTCGCCGACCTTCTCGTTGTCGTACGCGACGTAGTAGTCGACGTCGTTCGTGTTGAGGATCAGGCGGTCGTAGGCGATGACCACGGCGCCCGCGTCGTGCGCGGCCTTGGCCTGGGCGGCCAGCTGGCCACCGTCGACGGCGCCGATGATGACGACCTTCGCGCCGTTGGTGATCATCGACTGGATCTGCGACTGCTGGTCGGCGACGGCGCCCGAGGCACCGGCGTACTGCACGTCGCCCTTGAAGCCGGCGTCCTTGAGGTCGTTGGTGAAGAGGTCACCGGCGAGCACCCAGTTCTCCGACGTCTTGGTCGGGAGGGCGACGCCGATGGTGGCGCCCTTGTCGAAGCCGGCAGCCGACGACGAGCCGGACGAGCTGTCACGGCTCGAGCAACCCGTCAGGGC
>JAVHXX010000634.1 GCA_031119595.1 Patulibacter sp.
GTCGAGGCCGCGTTGCGCTGCGACGCGCGCGGCGCAGCGACGGCCTGCTCCAGCGTCATGCCGCCGTCGATCCGGTTCAGGAGGGTCTGGAAGACCGTCGTGATGATCGACGCGCCGCCCGGGCTGCCGACGGCGAGCCAGGGCCTACCGTCCTTGAGGACGATCGTCGGACTCATCGAACTGCGCGGGCGCTTGCCCGGCGCCGGGAGGTTCGGATCGCTTGCCGCGGTGAGCCCGGTGGCCGGCGCGGCGTCGAAGTCCGTCATCTCGTTGTTCAGGAGGAAGCCGCGGCCGGGGACCACGATCCCGCTGCCGCCCGTCTGCTCGATGGTGAGCGTGTACGAGACGACGTTGCCCCACCGGTCCGCGGTGACGAGGTGCGTGGTCGAGAGCCCCTCGCGGCCGATCGCCCCACCCGCGGGGGCGACGCTGCCACAGCTCGGATGCAGCGGATCACCGGCGGGCGCGGGATTCGGCAGCGAGCGGTTGCCCTGCACCAGGCAGGCGCGCGACGCCGCGAACCGCTTCGAGACCAGCGCGTGTTCGGGCACGTTCACGAAGCCGTCGTCGCCGACCCAGCGGCCGCGGTCGGCGAAGAGCAGCCGCGAGGCCTCGAGGTATCGGTGCAGCGCCTGGGTCGGATCGCTCGCGGCCGGGCCGAGCGCGCTGATGATGTTGAGGCCCTCCGCGATCGCGATGCCACCGGAGGAGCTCGGCGGCATCCCGAGCACGTCGAGCCCACGGAAGTGGCTGCGGATCGCACCGTTGAGGCGCACGGAGTAGGACCGCAGGTCGGCGGTGGTGAGCCCGCCGGCGAGCACGGCGCCGCGATCGCTCGGCGGGCGCTGCACCGCCGTCGCGATGTCCCGACCGATCGCGCCGTCGTAGATCGGCTGGGTGCCGTCCTTCGCGAGCAGCGCGTACGTATGCGCGAGATCGGGGTTGCGCAGCGTGCCCCCGACGGGCGTCGGCGCGCCCCCGGGAAGGAACAGCGCGCGGGTCGACGGGTACCGGGAGAAGCGATCCTCGTTCTGAACCGTCTGGTCGTGGAACGTCTGGTCGACGACGAACCCGTCCGCGGCGAGCCGCCGTGCGGGTCGCAGCGCCTGGGCGAACGACAGCTTCCCGAACCGCTTCGAGGCCACGAGCCACGTGGCCGCGGTCCCGGGGACGCCCACGGACAGGCCGCTGTTGACCAGCGTGTCGAATGGACGCGGCTTGCCGGTCGCGGGGTCGATGAAGCCGGTCGGCCCGAGCGACTGCGGCGCCGTCTCGCGGCCGTCGATGGTGACCGCGCGGTGCTTGGCCTGCTGCCAGATGAGCATGTAGCCACCGCCGCCGACGCCCGCCGAGTACGGCTCCGTGACCCCGAGCGCTGCGGCCGTCGCGACGGCAGCGTCGACGGCGTTGCCGCCCTCGCGCAGCACGCGGATTCCGGCGGCGGTGGCGTTCGCGTCGACGGACGCCACGGCACCGCCGGTGCCGAGCTGGGTCGACGGCCCATCCGCGACGGCGACGGGCGGGACGAGCAACGCGGCGGCGAGCGACGGCAGGAGGACGGGGACGAGGCGACGGGCCATGCCCGATCATGGCCCGCCGGCCGTCGTCTCCCCCCGTCATGCCCACGGTGACCGGCCATGCACCGCCGGATGTGGCGCGCCGGCGTCACACCGCGAACTGGTCCATGCGACGCCGGTCTTCGGTAGGCTCGGCGCTCCAACGCCTGAGTGAGTTCCCCCGCAGCACTCGTCCACCCGACGACGCACGCCTGAGGACCTCGCCCCGTGACCATCACCGACGCCGCCCCCGCGCCGACCGAACCTGCCGCGCGCCCGTCCGGTGAGCGCGCGCGACGCGCCCGCGCCCACGCACGCTTCGCGGGACCCATCGTGGCCCTCGTGCTCGGCATGAAGCTGCTCACGTACACGCTCGGCGTCTATGCCCTCGAGACGATCAAGGGCCGGTCCTTCCACGGGGTCGGCGAGCGGCTCTCCTTCTGGAACTTCTGGGACTCGTCGAACTACCTCTCGATCGCCGCCCACGGCTACCAGACCACCGGCGAAGCGGCCCACTACATCGTGTTCTTCCCCGGGTACCCGTACGCCGTGCGGTTCGCCTCGTGGCTCCTCCCCGGGGACATGCTCACGGCGGCCTTCGTGGTCTCCGGGGTGGCGTCGGTCGCGGCGGCGCTGCTGCTCGCGCACCTCGTACGGATCGACACGGGCGACGATGCCCGCGCCCAGCGCGCGGCCTGGTTCCTCCTGATCTTCCCGACGGCGTACTTCCTCCACATCCCCTACACCGAGGGGTTGTTCCTCACCTTCGTGCTCGGGTCGTTCGTCGCAGCCCGCAACGAACGGTGGGCGCTGGCCGGCGTCATCGGCCTCCTTGCGGCGCTCACCCGCATCAACGGCGTCCTGCTCCTCCCCGCCCTGGCGGTCGAGGCCTACCTGCAGTTCCGGCGCACCGGCCGGATCGCCCGGTCGTGGCTATGGCTCGGACTCGTGCCCCTGGGGCTCCTGGTCTACCTCGGCATCAACCAGCACTACTTCGGCGACGCCTTCCACTTCCAGGACGTCCAGCAGCAGGTGTGGTT
>JAVHXX010000635.1:0-1575 GCA_031119595.1 Patulibacter sp.
CGGGGAGGCGCGAGACGCAGCCACCCGCGACGACGTGACCGCGGTGCTCGACCGCAGCGTCGCCGAGCGGCTGCGCGCGCTGGATCCCGACGTCGTCGTGACGCAGGTCCGGACGACGCCGTCACTGGTCGCGGACCCGGCGGGCTGGCACCTGCCCGGGTGGCTGGCCTGGCCTCCCCTGGCGATGATGCTCCTCACCGTCTGCTCGGTGATCGGGTCGCCGCTCCCGTGGCGCGCCACCCGGTGGGCCTGGTTCTGGCTGGTGGCGGCCAGCCCGATCGGACTGGTGGCCTACCTGCTGCTCGCCGGCCCCCTCCCGCTCCTGCGCGAGCGGTTCGCGGTGCGGCCGGGCTTCACCGGAGGCTGGGGACTCATCCTGGGGATGGGACTGGCGGCGCTCGTCGGCTGGTAGCCACTCAGCGCACCAGCGCGCCGACGGCCCGGGCGACCGCGTCGGCGAACGCCGTGCGCGGGAGCGTCGTCGGGGAGACCTGGGCGTCGTCGAAGAGGGCCTGCGCGGCGCCGAGCGCGAAGAGGATCCGCCAGGCGGCCTCGGCGTCCGGTCCCGTCGCGGCGAAGCGGTCGCGCAGCCAGCCGGTCACGGTCGCGGCGAGCAGGTGGCTGCTGCGCACGTTGCGCTCGTCGAAGGCGGCCTGGCCCTGGGCCTCGACCAGGTAGGCGCGCATCGCGCCGCGGTGGGTCGCGAAGATGTCGAGCGCCGCCGTCGCGAGCAGCCGCAGGGCGCGGTCGTCGTCCGGCTCGGCGTCGGCGCGGGCGAAGGCGGCGGCCGTGGCCGCCTCGATCCGGCCCAGCGCGAGGTCCTGGGCGGCGAGCAGCAGGCCGGTCCGGTCGCCGAAGCGGTGGTAGAGCGAGCCGTTGGACGCGCCGGCCGCCTTCGCGACCGCGGCGACGGTGACGGCCGCGAGCCCGCCGACCGCGAGCAGGTCGAGCGTGGCCGCGAGCATCCGGTCGGCCGAGGACTCGCTGCGGGACTGGACGGGGGCGCGCACACGGCGACTCTAGCCAGAGTGGAGCGTGTGCTCTAGTTTGGGTCGGCATGAGGCGTGATCACTGGAAGCGCGTGAACGACGCGCTGGACCCCGAGACGTCGTACGTCGAGATCTACCGCAACGTCGTCGCCCACGAGTTCCCGTGGGACATGAACCAGGCGCTCAGCTTCGCGCTGTTCCGCACCTACGCCGTGCCTGGGATCGGGCGGTTGCTCGATGCCACCGGCGAGTTCACCGGCAACGTCCAGCAGCGGTACGACGACACCGCCCTGCTCCTCGAGCCGCCCAGCCGCTACGGGTTCGACCACCCCGAGGCGAAGGCGGCGATCCGCCGGATCAACCAGATGCACCGCGCCTACGACATCCCCGACCACGAGTTCCGCTACGTGCTCTCGACCTTCGTGGTGGTGCCGAAGCGCTGGCTCGACGACTACGGCAAGCGCCCGCTGACGCCGACCGAGCTCGAGGCGAGCGTGCAGTACTACCGGACGCTCGGCCGGCACATGGGCATCAAGGACGTCCCCGAGACCTACGAGGGCTTCGCGGAGCTCATGGACTCCTACGA
>JAVHXX010000635.1:1585-2596 GCA_031119595.1 Patulibacter sp.
TGATCGCGACGCACCGCGCTCTCGATCGAGCGGTGGCCCGCCACACGCCGATCCGCCGGGTGCGGGTCGATCGCCGGCGGAGCGACCGGCTCCATATGCGGGTCCCCGTCGACCTCACGCCGGTCGAGGAGCGCGCGTCGGTCAACTACTACCGCCGCCTCGGCCAGCACATGAACATCCCCGACATCCCGGAGACCTACGCCGACTTCGCCGAGCTCATGGACTCCTACGAGGCCGAGCACTTCGCCTACGACGCGGGCAGCCGCCGGGTCGCCGACGCCACCCTCGCGCTGATGCAGACCTTCTACGCGAAGCCGGTCCAGCGGCCCGCCGGCCTCTTCGCCCGCGCCCTCATGGACGACCCGCTCCGCGAGGCCTTCCGGTACGACGCCCCGCCGCCGCTCGTCCAGCGGGCCAGCCGCGCCGCCCTGCGCGCCCGCGGTCGCCTGCTGCGCGCCTTCCCGGCGCGCCAGGAGCCGAAGCTGATCGAGGACATCTCCTGGATCCGCAGCTACCCCGACGGCCACCGCGTGGAGGACCTCGGCACCTTCCCGGTGCCCGGCGTCGCGGGCTGCCCGGTGCGGCACTAGCGAGGACGCGCCAGCGGACTCGCTGTCGGTGGTCGAGCGAGCCGCGCGACTGAGGAACGAAGTCGCGACCGGCGTGTCGAGACCCATCCTGCTCTCGCGAGCCCGCCACCCGGCGACCAGCCGAGCGGGCAAGCTAGGCCGACCCGGCGCGAGTTCGCGCCGACTCGGCCCCCAACTCACGCCGATCCAGCGCGGGCAAAACTCACCCCGCGTGGTCGACGACGCCGCCATGCACCGACTCGGCCGGTCGCGACGCCCCGGGTCGCGGCGAGTCGACGGCCGACGAGCCGAGGAGCGACCGCGGCCACCAGTCGGCGCGTCGTACGGCTCGCGGGGTCGCGCCGGCCCGCAGGCCGGCGATGCTCGCCTCGAGGTCGTCGTGCAGGAGGCCGGCGTCGGACGTGCCGCTACGGGCGTAGCG
>JAVHXX010000636.1 GCA_031119595.1 Patulibacter sp.
GCCTTACGCTGCTCGACGTACAGGTTGTCCGCGCCACCCGCCCATCCCTGCATGCTCTCGGCCACGGTGTTGCCCATCCCCGGCACGTTCACCGTCACGTTCGTCGCCGTGTCGAGGTCACCGATCGCCACGGCGGCGAGCGGCGGGTGTCCGAGTGTCAGCGACACGATCGTCCGCGGTGCGGACGCCGTGCCCGCGAGCAGCGTCTTGTCGAGGGCTTCGAGCGATCCCACGATCTCCGACAGCCGCGCGTACTCGGCTCGTTCGGCGGGCGTCAGCTCGTCGTTCCGGAACACCTTGCCGGAGAGCTCCCGGTAGCGCGCCTGCGCCTTCGGGAGCTCCGTGTCGAGCGTGTGCTGGTTCGCACGGCCGCGGTCGGCGTACAGCACACCCCCGAGGTTCCCGACCACTGTCGACAGACCGGTCACCAGCGCGGTGCGATCATCCGCGTCGAGGCCGGCCCACCACGCCTTGACGTCGTCGGCCGACGGCGGGTGGTCGAGCAGCCGCTGTGCTTCCCCAGGGTGGTCCGCGGCCCACTTCCGGAGCGCGTCCGGCCCTTGCGCCGCGAGGCCCGCAAGCAGCGGGAGACGTCCGGCATCCCGGAACGCACGAGATGCCGCGCCGAAGTCGATCCTGGCGAACGGCGCGGCGAGCATGCTGCCACCGAGCGTCGGGAACAGCCGAGGCGCGCCCCCGATCTGTCCGCGGATCGCCTGGGCGAGGTCGTCCTGCGCCGTTCGCCAACGCGTGTGTAGTCGACTCGCCCGCGCGTGCAGGTCGTCGTTCGCGGCGCGGTACTCGTCGGGGACGGCGTCGTCGCTGTCCGATGCCGCGACGCGCGCGCGGAGTTCTTCGATGTCGGCCAGCAGTGAGCGGCGGGTCCGGCGGATCGTGGTCAGGTCGTCGGCGAAGGTCTCGAGCGCCGTGGCCACGGAACCGGCTGCGGTCGCGAGCCCATCGGCCGGTCCGGTTGCTGCGCTCATCGCGTCGGACAGGGCATCGGTCGCGCCGGGCGAGGAGAGCACGCCGTCGATACCGCTCCACGAGCGCTGTGCGTCCTGGGCAGCCTGGCGCACTGCATCAGTGGAGGTCCGCAAGGCGGTCGCACTGTCGTTCACCGCTGCGGCCGTCGGTGTCACGGTCGGCAGCGCGCTCTCGTCGATGAGTGTCGCGCTCACTGGACGGTCCGCCCGAAGCCGCGTGGCGTACTCGCGGTGGCGTGGTCTGCCATCCCGGCGTCTGCCTCGGCGAACGCGTTCATCGCGCCGGTTGCGGCCCTGATCGCCTGCTCGACGGCACTGACAGCGGTGATCGCGTCCCCCTGTCGCGCGCCGAGGAACCCCTGGGCAGCGCCGGCGGCGTCAGTTCCCGCGAGCGCTGCGACGACGTCCCGGAGCGCGGTGTCCACGTCCGCTGCTGCGTTCTGCATCGACGACCCGGCCGTCGCTGCATCTCGGACGATCGCCTCCGACCCGGCGATGTCCACCTTCCACCCGTTCCCCATGATGCCCCCTTGTACGCAACATACTACGGAACCGAGCATCCGCTGCAAGTCGAGCGTCGACGTCCGGTGGAGAACTCAGTCGTCAGCGGTCGCGGGCACGGTCGGGGTACTCGATTCCAGGTCGAACCGGTAGCAGGCGCTGTACGCCTGGATGATCGACGCTCCGTCGTCCGCGTTGAACGCGGCGAAGCGGTCCAGGGGTCCGGTCCCGACGACTTCGGTTCCGCGGCGGATCTCGGCGTCGAACCCGTTCGCCGTGAGTTCGTCCCGGAACGCGCGGGCGGCGGCACGCGCGTCCGAGATCCCGCTCCCGCGGATCTCACGGGTGATCTGGATGCCACCCTCGCCCGATGCGGTGCTGCAGGTCCGGAATCGATTGACCATCGTCTGACCCCAGGACGCTGGGGCCGCCGCCTTCAGCGCGTCGAGCAGGTCCAGCTGTTCGGTGTTCGCCGACTCCGCGGTCATCGAGCGGCCCTGGGTCCGCTGCGCGTCGCCCGGTGCTGCCGATGCGCAGCCGGTCAACGCGACGGCGGCGACGAGCACCGTCGCGGCGACCGGCCAGCGCTGCGTCCTCCCCGTGAACATGGTCAGCGAGTCGCGTGCTGGCGCAGCGCGACGACGACCTCGTCGAGGAAGTCGTCGACCTCGCCCTGGTCGTACCCCTCGCGCCAGCGGGTCGCACGGAAGCGTGCGTTCACGACTTCCTCCGGCGTGATCGGGTCCACCGGACGCCCCTGTTCGTAGCCGGCGAGGGTGGCCTGCACACGGTCGAGGAAGTCGTCGACCTCCGACTGGTCGTAACCGTTCCGGAACTTCGTCGGCTGGAACCGCTTGGCGGCCACGTCCGTTGCGAGCATGTCGTCCCCCTCGTGTGCTTGCCAGGACATCCTGGCACGAGCCGCGGTCAGTGGGCCACGACGGATCGGTACACGTCGACGACCGTCTCGGTGCGCTGTTCGATCCGCGGTCGGGCGGCGACCATCACCTCGGACGCCCGGGTGATCGCGTCCGGATCGGCCCGCAGTCGCCGGACCTCGGTCGTGATGCCGTCCGCGTCGGGCGTCACCGTGCGGAAGCCGCCG
>JAVHXX010000637.1 GCA_031119595.1 Patulibacter sp.
CCCCGGCAAGGACGTCGGCGGGATCACCGTCCCGGACGGCGGCACCCCCGGGGCCACGCCCACGCCCGCGCCGCCGGCGGGTCCTGCCCCCGCCGGCACGCCCCAGCCGACGACCACCACGCCGCCGCCCACGGCCCTCGCCGTCGTCAGCGCCGGCGTGGCGCAGCCCGGGAAGGTGACGACCTCGGGCGACACGGCGACGGTGCGGCAGATCTGCGTCGGACCGCCCCAGGACAAGTGCAGCCTGATCTACGAGCTCGACGCGAACGAGTACGTCACCGGGTTCCCGGGCAGCGGTTCGGCCTCGCGTGCCACCGCGGCCCGTGCGCCGAAGAAGACCGCGAAGACGAAGAAGGCGGTCGTGCTCGGCACGACGGCCGTCACCCTCACCGGCGGTCAGACGAAGGCGGTCTCGGTGCGGCTCTCCGCGAAGGCGCGCAAGGCCCTGAAGAAGCAGCGCCACATCCGCGCGAAGCTGGTGGTGCGCCAGCAGCTCCCGGGTGGTGGCACGAAGGTCGTGTCGACGAAGTCCGTCACCTTCAAGGCGAAGTAGCGGCGTCGGGCAGCCGTGGCGCCCGGCCGCCCGCCGCGGCCGTCAGGTCGCGGCGGGCACGTGCACGATCACGAGGATGCCCGGCCCCGTGATCGGCGCGACCGGCCGGAGGCCGGCCTCCAGGCGGAGGAGGAGCACGCTCGTGGTCCCTGGCGCGAGCTGGGCGCGGCCGGCGTCCGTGAGCGCGAGCCGTCGTGCTCCGACGTCCGCGCCATCGGCCGGGATCGTGCCTGTCGCGAGGACGGTGCCGGTGGCGTCCGTCGCGGTGATCGACCCGGCAGCGCCTTCGAGCGTGCCCGCCTGCACCACGAGTGCACCCGGCGCGAGCCGCACGGGTACTGCCCGCAGCTGCACCGTGTCGGTCGGCGTGCGCTGCGCGAGCGTCTCGCAGCTCGTGCCGACGGTGAACGCCCGGAGGCTCCGCGGCGGGAAGACCTCGTCGATGAGGCGGTCGGAGCGGTCGAGGACGGCGAAGTCGTCGCTCCCGGCGCCGCAGGCGATGGCGTCCGAGCCCGGCCCGCCGGTGATCGTGTCGCTGCCGCCCCTCCCCTCGACGAGGTCGTCGCCCGGGCCGCCGTTCAGGTCGTCCTGGGCGGGCGAGCCGATCAGGTGGTCGTCGCCGTAGCCCCCGACGACGTTCACGTAGTCGCCGTGCGAGGCGTCGACGAGGTCGTCTCCGTCACCCGCGTACACGTAGGCGGCCACGCCGAGGCGGGCGACGTCGTCCTCGTCGCCCAGGTGGATCGAGGCCGAGGCGAACGACGGCGCCCGGCATCTCGCCGTGTGCGGGCTCACGTTCGCGCACAGGCCTCGCGCGTGGATCACGGCGCCGGCGTCGTGGAACGTGACCACCGACGGGTGCGTCGCCGTGTCCCCGCCCGAGGCGGACGTCGTGAGGAGGTTGTGCTCCCCGCGGGCGGCGCCGAAGGTGATGTCGGCCGGCCACGGCCCGCCCTGCGACGCGGGCTCGGCCGCGCCGGTCAGCGAGGCGCCCTGCGCGGCGCCCGCGAAGGTCGATCCGAGAAGCGCCGCGAGCAGCGCGACGGAGATGGGCAGGCGGCGCGCGATCGGCATGGACCGAGTCTGCGCTCGCGAACGTCATTACACCGGCCGGTTCTCCGCCCTGTTTTTGTGGCTTTCACCAGTCGGCGGCCGGCGCGATCGGCAGGGTCCGGCCGCGACCGGAATCGGGTGCTCCGCGGCGCCTCCGGAGGTGCTCGAGCGGAACGCTCGCAGCGGACCTCCCGCCGGTATCCGACTGCTATCGTGGCCCGCTCTGCGCCCCTAGCTCAGCTGGATAGAGCGTCGGTCTACGGAACCGAAGGTCAAAGGTTCGAATCCTTTGGGGCGCGTCGCAGGGTCCCCCGCGAACCGGAGGTCGACTCCGCTCGCCACGCACGTCCGGGTGCGCGCCATCGCGCCGTACTGCCAGCGGAGAGTCCGCTCCGGATCGCCGGCGCTGGGGAGCGACACAACGTCAAGCAGGCGTCAGCGTGTTAAATGCGCCCGGCAGGCCGCATCCGTCGGATACGGGTGAATCGATGTGCCGAAGGGAACCACGGACTTGTTGATCGGAGTACTGAGGGAGGCGCAGGCCGGGGAGACGCGCGTTGCCGCGACGCCCGCGACCGTCGCGCAACTCCTCAAACTGGGATACGACGTGGTGGTCGAATCCGGCGCCGGTGAGGCCTCGAGCTTCGCCGACACCGCCTTCACGGAGGCCGGTGCGACCATCGGCGATCCGCTCACCGCCGACATCGTCTTCGGGGTCAACGCCCCGACCAAGGCGCAGCTCGACGGGCTGAAGCAGGGTGCGACCCTCATCAGCCTGCTGTCGCCGCGCCTCGACCAGGCCATGGTCGACGACCTCGCGAAGCGGCCGATCACGGCCCTCTCGATGGACGCCGTCCCGCGGATCTCGCGCGCACAGTCCCTCGACGTCCTCTCGTCGATGGCCAACATCGCCGGCTACCGCGCCGTCGTCGAGGCCGCCCACACCTACGGGCGGTTCTTCACGGGTCAGGTCACGGC
>JAVHXX010000638.1 GCA_031119595.1 Patulibacter sp.
GCCGAACAGCAAATCGTCGCCGGCGCCGCCGAAGATGCGGTCGTTGCCGAGCTCACCGAAGAGCCGGTCCGCCTTGGCCGTGCCGTGGATCGTCTCGCCCGACCGCTTGCCGTGGTGGGTGCATGCATCCGCGGCGGTGGGCACCGCGGCGCAGGCAAGGGTCAGCAGGCACGCCGCGAGGGCGCGTGTGGCGGGGGAGGCCATGCCCTACCTGTCGGCGCGCCGTAGGGGATCTCGACTGGTGTGACGAGGCCGCCGGACGGGTTTCCGATTTCGCTCAAGGTGTCCGCGGCGTGGCCGGTCCCCTGCCGCAGCCCCGATGCGGCGGTGATTCAGGCCGGTTTGCGGCCCGCGAGCACGCTCACGGGATCACCGGCGTCGTCGAACCGCGCGATCTCCTGGAGCCCGGCCCACGGCATCGCCGAGGCGTAGTCGTCGACCGACCGGAAGGTCCAGTGGTCCGCGGCGGCCTGCTCGGACACCGATTCGGTCAGGAACACCAGGCCGCACGGGGCGAGGGTCCGCTCGAGTTCGTCGCCCATCGCGTCGAGTGCCGCGCGGTCGAGGCCGCCGAGCACCAGGCAGGTGAAGGCCACCTGCACCTCGCCGTCGGCGACCGGCAGCGGGCCGTCCGGGTCGGTGAGGTGGCGGTATTCCACCTCGGCAGCCGGGGTGGCGAGCGCCAGCAGGCTCTCCACCGGCTCGACCCCGATCGCGTGCCCGACGAGTTCGGCGAGATCGCCCGTGAGGCGTCCGGTGCCGCATCCGAGGTCGAGGATCGTGCGGTGTGGTCCCGGCGAGAGCGGCAGCAGCGCCGCGAGCTCCGGCAACAACCACGCGCGGTGCATCGCCGACACGTCGTCGATCGAGCCGTCGTGGTCGGTCGAGATCACCGCCCGGGCCCCGAGGGTCCGCGCCCGCTCGCGCCAGTAGTCGAGCCCGTGGACGGCCGATGCGGGCCCGTCACGCATCAGCGCGACACGATCGGGTTCAGCGGGGTGTCGATGACCTGTCCGGGCTGGGCGCCCGGGAGGAACTTCTCGTAGTCGCCGGACACCATCGTGGGCTGGTCGACGAGCGGCGCGCCATCCGCGAAGTACGTCGTCGCCATGACCTGTCGCGGCTGGTTCGTGGCATTGCCGCGGGCGTAGTGGAAGCACCAGGCGTGGTGGAAGCTCATCTCCCCGAGCGCGAACGGTGAGTCGTCGATCGTCACGCCCGCGGCCCGGAACGCCTCGGCGACGCCACGGTCGTACGAGGCGTCCTGACGGTTGAAGTCGACGGCCTCGGCGACCTTCCACGTGTCGATCCCCGCGGCGAAGCCGAGCGGTCCCATCGGCGCCGGGATCGCCTGGAGCGGGAGCCAGCTCGTGACGACGTCGCGCGAGGCGATGGGGAAGTGGTGGGCGTCGAAGTGCCACGGCGTGCGGCCGCATCCGGGCGTCTTGGACAGGACGTTGTCGTGGTAGATGCGGGTGTCGGCGACGCCGAGCAGGTCGGCGGCGAGCCTCCCGATCCGTGGCGACAGCGCGAACAGGCGGAGCACGTCCGATCCGGACTGCCACATGAGATCGAGGCTCAGGAATCCGGAGGTCCCCGGACCGTCGCCCTCCTCGGCCAACCGGTCGACCTCGGCACGCGCGGCGCCGAGAGCCTCGGGCGTGAACACGCCCGGCAGCTTGATGTAGCCGTCGGCACGGAAGCGGGCGACCTGCTCGGCGGTGAGCGCGTAGGGCTCGGCCAGCTCCCGTTCGAGGGCCTCCAGGGAGGGCAGGGCGACCGGCGCAGGCGGGTCCACCTCGACGCGCTCGGCGGTCTCTCCGCTGTCATCGGCGAGCGACAGATACCAGTCCCACCAATCCTCGTTGCTCTGCTCCCACGGTTCGGCGACCCCGGACTCGCGCGCGTGCTCGGCACTCAGGATGCGACTGTCCATCGGACGGCTCCTTCATCGGCGGCGAGGACGACGCAGTCGACCTCCTGGTGGAATCGGTAGAGGCCGGCGGCCTCGTCGAACTGCGACGCGAGGTAGGCGCCGAGCACCGGCGCCTCGACCATCTCGGCCAGCGAGACCGTGTCGTCGAACAGGCAGCGCTGGAGGTAGCCCTCGAGCACGGCGGTCTCGTCCGCGGCGATCACGTGGTCGTACCGGAGCCGACGGACCTGAGGGTCGGCACCCTGCGCCCGGAGCTCGGCGATGAGATCGTCCGACGACACGTACGGCGTGCCGGTCGCCCCGCGCACTCCCTCCAGGAAGGCGTCGTACACGCGCAGGTAGTGGCCGTCGCGGGCGCCCTGGGCGAGGATCGAGACGCCCGTCGGCGCCGTCGCGGCGACATACCGCGCGACCGCCGCGGAGCGCTTCGCCGGATCGAGGGCGTAGAGCGCGTGCGTGGCCCAGACGATGTCCCACGGGCCCGCGTCCGGGGCGAGGTCCTCGATCGTGGTCTCGAAGTGGTCGGCCTCCGCGAACGGGGCCCGCAGCTGCGCCGAGGCCTCCCGCAGCGAGAATCGGCTCGGATCCAGGAGGTCGTAGCGGATGGTCCCGAGCGACGTGCCGAGGTCCGCGCTGCGCACCAG
>JAVHXX010000639.1 GCA_031119595.1 Patulibacter sp.
CGACGTGCTCTACGGCCGTGCCACGCTGGAGCAGGCACTCGTCCGCGACAAGCTCGTCGAGATCGGGTACGACTCCTCCGACGTCAGCTTCGACGGTACGCAGTGCGGTGTGTCCGTCTCGATCGGCGCCCAGTCGCCGGACATCGCGCAGGGTGTCGACAACGCGCTCGAGACGCGCGCCGAGCAGAGCGAGGACGACCTCGACCGGCAGGGCGCGGGCGACCAGGGCATCATGTTCGGCTACGCGACCACCGAGACTCCGCAGTACATGCCGCTCCCGATCTGGCTGGCGCACCGGCTGTCGGAGCGTCTGGCCGCCGTCCGCAAGGACGGCACGCTGGACTACCTCCGCCCGGACGGCAAGACCCAGGTGACGGTCCGCTACGAGGGCATCGTGCCGAAGTCGGTCCAGACCGTCGTGCTCTCGACGCAGCACGCTCCGTCGGTGACGAACGAGCGGCTGCAGGCCGAAGTGATCGAGGAGGTCATCGCGCCGGTGCTGCACGACGCCGGTCTCGAGACGTCGCACATCCGCACGCTCATCAACCCGACCGGCCGGTTCGAGATCGGCGGCCCGAAGGGCGACGCGGGGCTGACGGGCCGCAAGATCATCGTCGACACCTACGGCGGCGCGAGCCGGCACGGGGGCGGCGCGTTCTCGGGCAAGGACCCGTCGAAGGTCGACCGGTCCGCTGCGTACGCGATGCGCTGGGTCGCCAAGAACGCCGTCGCCGCGGGCCTCGCCGACCGTCTCGAACTCCAGGTCGCCTACGCGATCGGCAAGGCCGCACCGGTCGGGCTCTATGTCGAGACCTTCGGCACCGGAACCGTCCCCGACGAGCGGATCATCGCCGCCATCCGGGAGGTCTTCGACCTGCGCCCGGCCGCCATCATCCGCGATCTCGATCTGCTGCGGCCGATCTACGCCCGCACCGCCACGTACGGCCACTTCGGCCGGGAGCTCCCCGAGTTCACGTGGGAGCGGCTCGACCGCGTCGACGACCTGCGGTCGGCCGCGGGGCTGTAACGGTGGCGGCGGCCGGCCGGGTCGCCCGCGTCGTCCTCGACTCGCCGCTCCCGCAGCTGGATCACTTCTTCGACTACACCGTCCCCGATGAGCTCGCCGCCGAGGCGGTTCCCGGGGTGCGCGTGCGGGTCCCGCTGCGCACGGCGGGCCGCATCGCGGACGGCTATCTCGTCGAGCTCGCCGATGCCGGAGAGGGTTTCGAGGGGTCGCTGAGTCCGATCGAGGCGGTCGTGTCTCCCGTGCCCGTGCTGACGCCCGGTGTGTGGACCCTCGCCCGGAGGCTCGCAGACCGGAGCGCGGGGACGGCCAGCGACATCCTGCGTCTCGCCGTGCCGTCGCGCATGGTGCGCGCCGAGAAGACGTGGCTCGCCCTGCCCGAGGACCAGCGGGTGCCCGCGCCTCGTCCGCCTGCTTTCGCGGTCCGAGGGTACGGCGACGGGGTGCTGGAGGCCGCCGTGTCGCGCGACGAGCGCCTGGCTCTGCAGGCCATCCCTCGCCTCAGTCCGCTGCCGGACGGCACCTTTGGCGGCGAAGGGGCGATCACCCGGGCCGCTCTCGCGGCCGCCGGCTGGGCGGGCGGCCGCACGGCGATCGTGTCCGTGCCCGACCACCGCGATCTCGATCAGCTCGCCAGCGCTCTCGCGGCCGTCGCCCCGCCGGAGGCCGTCGTCCGCGCGGACGCCGCGCAAGCCAACGCCGACCGTTACCGCGGCTTCTTGGCGGCCCTGAGCGGTCCGCGGATCGTGATCGGCAACCGCTCCGTCGTCTACGCGCCCGCGGAGCGACTGGGGATGATCGCCGTCTGGGAGGACAGCGACCCGCTGCACGCCGAACCGCTCAGCCCGTACGTGCACACCCGCGACGCCGCCCTGGTCCGCCAGGAGCTGGAGGGCTGCGCGCTCGTCATCTCCGGCCTGGTGCGCAGCGCGGAGGCGCAGCGCCTGGTCGAGCTCGGCTGGCTGCGAGACGTCGCTCCCGAGCGCGTCGTGACCCCGAAGGTGGTTCTCACCGCCAACCAGCAGGCCACGGAGGACGCGGCGCGGGCGGCGCGTATCCCGTCCATCGCCTGGCGTGCGGCGCGGGATGCGCTGAGTGGCGACAGCGGACGGCCGAAGGGCCCGGTGCTCGTGCAGGTCGCGCGCCCGGGCTACGTGCCGCAGCTGGCGTGCGTGAGCTGCGGCCAGGCCGCACGCTGCAACCGGTGCGAAGGACCGCTGGGCCAGACGCGCGCGGGGGCGACGCCCTCGTGCGGCTGGTGCGGAGCACTCGCGACCGATTGGCAGTGCGACCGGTGCGAGGGTCGCCGGTTCCGGATGGTCAGCCTCGGCTCCGGGCGCACCGCCGAAGAGCTGGGCCGCGCCTTCCCGGGCACGCGGATCATCGTCGCCGACGGCGATCACCCGGTGCAGCGGATCGGGTCGGCACCCGCCCTCGTGGTGGCCACGCGGGGAGCCGAGCCGATCGCAGCAGGCGGCTTCCAGGCGGTGCTGCTCCTGGACGGGGAGCGGATGCTCGCGCGGCGCACACCAGCACGCTCAGCCGAATGGCGCACG
>JAVHXX010000640.1 GCA_031119595.1 Patulibacter sp.
CGTCGGCGCCGGCGGCACCCGTGGCGCCGGCTGCGCCGGGGTCACCCTTGTCGCCCTTCGGGAGCTCCGCCGGGTCGACCGGGCGGCTCACGTTCACCGCCTGGAGCTGGCCGACGCCCGTGGTGGTGCCCGTGGTCATGCTCGACACGTACGCGGTACCGGTCGTCGGGTCGACGTCGACGTCGAGCGCGTTGCCCGTCGTCGGGATGCCCTGGACCCACGTGTCGGTCTTCGTGTCGATGACCGACAGGATCTTCGAGCCGAGATCGGCCGAGTACGCGAGGTGGCGCTGCGGGTCGACGGTGATGGAGTTCGGGCTGCCGGTCGCGGCGATCGTCTTGATGACCGTGCGGTACGTGGCGGTGTGCGCCGGGTCGAGGTCGATCACCGAGATCGAGCGGCTCTGCGAGTTGGCGACGTAGAGCTTCTTGTCGGCCTCGTCGTAGCCGGGGCGGGAGTCGCTGCCCACGCCCGTGATCGTCGCGACGACCGCCTGCGTGTTGACGGACTTGTTAAGCGGGTCCGAGGTGACGACCTTGCTGAGGTCGATCACGTTGACCTGATTGCCGCCCGGCGCCTGGTAGGTACCCGCGTACAGCGTGTTCGTGTTCGTGTCGATCGCGAGACCGTCGACCCCCGGGACCGGGATGGTCGCCTCGACGGCCTTCGTGAGCGTGTTGAACACGACGACGACGCCGGTGGTCGCGTTGTACCCGGCGACGTACGCCTTGTGGTGGACGCTGTCGACGACGGGCGTCCGCGCGCGCGTGAGGCCCGAGGTCGCGGCCGTGATGACGTCGGCGTCCGTCGGCGACGTCGCCGAGGACTTGTAGATCGCGACGCTGCTCGTGCGGGTCTGGACCGTGACGATGGTCGGGTCCGGCAGGCCGGTGTCCGCGTTGACGGTGCCCGAGTCGACGGCCACGCCGTACGGGTTGTTCGCGGTGAGCTGTGTGCTCGCGGTGGCGATGCCCGTGGTGGCCCCGTTGCCGGTGGTCGGGTGCGTCGTCGGGAGGGTGTACTGACCGCCGACCGTGGTGCCGTCGGAGCCCTTCAGACCGGTGTACGAGTAGTTCTTCAGGAACGCCTTGGTGTCGAGGTCGAGCTGGACGACCTTGCCGGTGTTCGCCTGCACCGTGGTGGTGAGGTAGGTGTCGGTGAAGCCACCGTTGCCGTCCGGGAGGAACTGGCGGGAGTAGCTCGCGCCCTGGGCGTCGGCGGCGTAGAGGCGGCGGTTCAGCGGGTCGATGCCGAGCTCGTAGCCGAGGTTGATGCCGGTGGTGAGCTCCTGCACGGTCGCCGACCAGCCGGGCTGGTTCGACGGATCGGCCTGGGCGACGGCCGGGAGGGCGGCCGCGAACAGCGCCGCGAGACTGATGCCGGTGGCGGCCATGCGGCGGGTGGGGGGCGAAGCGATCAAGGGAGGTTCTTCCTCTTGGCGGTGAGCAGTTCCGGTGGGGGATACCGGGGCTTGCGCGGCCACGCAGTTAGGAATACCTATTAGGGTGGCCTTACAAGTTAGGCAACCCTAACAACAACCGGACGGGCGCGCCCGTCCACCTGTCCGCCACCACCCGAACGGCACCTCATGACCATCACCGTCGAACGGATCCGCCACGAGCTCGAGGTGCGACTGCTCACCGTCGCCGCCGCCGAGTGGCTCACCCCGTCGCTGCGCCGCATCACGCTCACCGGCCCGTTGGCGACGTTCGCCAGTGCCTCGCCGGATGACCACGTGAAGCTGATCTTCCCCTTCCCCGGTGAGACCGAGGTGGTCCTGCCGGAGCTCGGGCCCCAGGGCATCAGCCGTGATGCCACCCGCCCGCCGATGCGTGACTACACGCCCCGCCGCTTCGATGCGGACGCCGGCGAACTCGTGATCGACATCGTCATCCACGGCGACGGCCCCGGCTCCACCTGGGCGGCTGCGGCTGAGCCGGGCACCACGGTCGGGCAGGTCGGACCGCGCGGCTCCGCCGTGCTCGGTGGCCATCCGAACTGGCTCCTCCTCGCCGGCGACGAAGCCGCGGTCCCCTCGATCGCCCGGCGCCTCGAGGAGCTCCCACCGGGGAGTCGCGCGATCGTCCGGATCGAGGTCGACGGTCCCGCGGACGAACTCCCGCTCTGGCTCTCGGTCGCGGAAGGGGTCGACCTCGACCTCGTCTGGATCCACCGACGCCTCGGTGCCGCGCCGGGCGACGGCCTCGTCGACGCCGTCCGCGAGCTGCCGGACCTCCACGGCGTGGGGTACGCGTGGGTCGCCACCGAGGCCGAAGCGGCCCGCGTGCTGCGGCGTCACCTGCGCGAGGAGCGCGGGATCCCGAAGTCCGCGAGCAAGGTCACGGGCTACTGGAAGCTCGGCACGAGCGACCACCACGACGCCCCGGAGGACGACGCCTAGAGCGTCGCGCTCACCCGCGGTCGAGTTTGACCAGGAGCGCGACGAGCGTCCGGCGTTCGTCGTCGTCGAGCGGGGCGACGAGGTCGGCGGCGGCCTGTTCGTACCGGCGGCGCCACTCGGCGGCGCTCGCGGCGCCACGGTCGGTCGCGCTGAGGAGGGTCGCGCGACGGTCGG
>JAVHXX010000641.1 GCA_031119595.1 Patulibacter sp.
GTGTCCCGCCCGCGGCCGACGTCGCTGCGTCTGGTGCCGGGGCTTCGTGGCCGCGCCCAGCGAGCCACCGCAGGCCCCGCGCCACCCCGACTCCCGCGACGACGCTCATGATCGCGGCGCATCCCGCCTGATACCGACGGTCGCCGCTCAGCCCGAGCTCGGCCTGCACGGCGATCATCGAGGTCCACAGGAGGCTCGCTCCGGTCAGCGCGAGGAGGAGCCGGTCGCGACGCCACGCCGCCCACACGACCGCGCCGACCACGAGTACGAGCCCCGGCAGGATCAGTGTTCCACTCCCGCGGAGGAAGACCTCGCCCGCGGGGAACGCCGCCCGGGCCGCGCTGCCCGCCGTGAGGTGCTCGGCGGTGTCCGCGGACTGCGAGAGGTTCCCCGAGCCGATCCAGTCGAGCCAGAGCCACACGACCGGGGCGACGAGCGTGCCGGCGATGGCCGCGGCACGGGTGCGCAGGGTGCCGTGGGGGAGGAGGGTGAGCGCGTAGAGCCCGCAGATCACCCACGCCTCGGGGCGCGTCAGGCCGGTGAGGGCGAGCGCGAGGACCACGCCGAGCGGCCGCCCCCGCACATGGAGCAGCAGCGCCGTCACCGCGCCGAGCACGAGGAACGGCTCCGAGGAGCCGTACATCGCGGTCTTCACGAGGTCGGCGCTGGTGGCGACGAGCAGCGTGGCCACGATCGCGCCGAACGTGCTCGCCCAGGCGGCGGCACGCTTGCCGGCCGCGGTGGCGACACCCTGGTCACCCTGAACGCCGTTGGCCGGTGCGCCGTCGCCCGGCGCGCCGCGTCCCCACGCCGCCGGCCCGAGGTCCCGAGGCGACCGCCCCGCAATCGTCCACGCCGCCAGGTCCCGCGTCGCCACGAACGTCACCGCGAGCGACACGAGCGCGGCGGCCCGGACGATCGCGAGCCAGACCCCCGGCTCCTGCCTGCTCGTGAACACCGAGATCACGGCCGCCACGAGCGACGGCCCCGGCTTCCACGACGGCCCGGAGAGCGTGTCGAGGGTGCCGTGCCGCAGCTCGCGCCCCCACGTCATCCAGCCCCACGAGTCGTACCCGAGCGACGGACTCACCGCGACGGACGCGCCGCCGACCACGAGCGCCGCGACCACCAGGGCGGCCCAGCGCGGGTCGACTCTCGGGCGCGGCATCGCGCGGAACCTTTCCACAGCCCGCGCCGCGGGGTCGCAGTGCCTTCGTGACTCCCCGCGTGACGCCGCGGCAACGCATCGATACCGCGGAATTCCGCGTCGAACGCCCGTCGCTCACGGCTTCAGGAACGCCGCGAACCGTCGATGGCGGGGGTATGGCCAGCTCATCCAACCGGACCGCGCCCCGCGCGCACGGCGCCTACGACCTGCTCGTCGTCGGTGCAGGATTCGCCGGTTCGGTGTTCGCACGCCGCGCCGCCGAGGAGCTCGGGCAGCGCGTGCTCGTGGTCGACCGCCGCCCGCACATCGCCGGCAACGCGCACGACGAGGTCGACGAGCACGGCGTGCTGTGCCACACCTACGGCCCCCACATCTTCCACACGAACGCGCCGGCCGTGCAGGCCTTCCTCTCGCGCTTCACCGAGTGGCGCCCGTACGAGCACCGGGTGCTCGCCGAGGTCGACGGCCGGTTCGTGCCGGTGCCGGTCAACCGCACCACGGTCAACGAGCTCTACGGCCTGCAGATCGCCACCGAGGCGGACATGCAGGACTTCCTCGACGCCCGCGCCGAGTCGTTCGCCGAGGTCAAGGACAGCGAGCAGGCGGTGGTCAGCAAGGTCGGCCGCGACCTCTACGAACGCCTCTTCCGCGGCTACACGCGCAAGCAGTGGGCGCTCGACCCGACCGACCTCCACGCGTCGGTCTGCGCCCGCATCCCGATCCGCCTCTCCGACGACGACCGCTATTTCACGGACACCTTCCAGGCGATGCCCGCCGCCGGCTACACCGCGATGTTCGCGTCGATGCTCGACCACCCGAACATCGACGTGCAGGTCGGCACCGACCACCACGAGGTCGCCGCCGAGGCCCGCGCCCCGCTCACCGTGTGGACCGGTCCGATCGACGAATTCTTCGACCACCGCTTCGGCGCGCTGCCGTACCGCAGCCTGCGCTTCGAGCGCGAGACCCGCCGCACGCCCGGCGGCGGCCTCGCCCAGCCCGTCGCGCAGGTCAACTACAACAACGAGCGCATCCCGTTCACGCGGGTCACCGAGTTCCGCCACCTCACCGGCCAGGTCGCCGAGAGCAGCACGCTCGCCTACGAGTTCCCGACCGCCGACGGCGACCCGTACTACCCGATCCCGCGCCCGCAGAACCGCGAGCTGTACCACCGCTACGAGGCGCTCGCCAAGCAGCGCCACGACGTCCTCTTCCTCGGCCGTCTCGCCCGCTACCAGTACCTGAACATGGACCAGGTCGTCGCCGGCAGCCTGCAGGCGTTCGAGCGCTTCGCCGCCGACGGTCGCGGCGCACGTACCGCGCCGCCGCTCGCGGCGTAGGCACCGGCCGCCGGGTCCCGGCGGGCCCGGCGTCGACCGGTCCCGGCCGCGTCCGCGCTCGGCGA
>JAVHXX010000642.1:0-981 GCA_031119595.1 Patulibacter sp.
TCCTCCGAGAGCAGCTCGCTGACGGGCGGATCGCACTCGGACGCTTCTGGGCCCGACGGGCGAAGCGGCTGCTGCCCGGCGCATTCGTGACGATCCTCGCGACCGGTGCCGCCGTGCTCGCGGTGGTACCGAGCGCGGTCTGGGGGCAGTACGGGCGTGAGCTCATCGCCTCGACGGTCTACGTGCAGAACTGGCAGCTGGCATCGGACGCTGTCGACTACCTGGCGTCCGACGCCGACCCGTCGCCGTTCCAGCACTTCTGGTCGCTGTCCGTCGAGGAGCAGTTCTACATCGCGCTGCCGCTCCTGCTCGTCCTGTGCGCCGCGGTGTTCCGTCGCCGTGGACGGTCGCCCGTGGTCACCGCTCGCTGGCTGCTCGGTGCGGTGTTCGTCCTGTCACTGGCGTGGTGCGTCGTGCAGACCCGGACCGTCCCGGGCGTCGCGTACTTCTCGACGGGGACCCGCGCGTGGGAGTTCGCGCTCGGCGGGCTCGCGGCGACGGTACCGGCCGCGCTGTTCACCGGCAGACGAGCGCTCCGGACGACCGGAGCCCTCCTCGGGGCCGTCGCGCTGCTCGTGGCGCTCGTGGTCATCACACAGACGACGCCGTTCCCGGGCACCGCTGCGCTGCTGCCGGTCGGCGGTGCGACGCTCGTCGTGCTCCTCGGCGGGGGGACGGTGCTCGAGACGGTCGGTCGGATCCCGCCGGTGGCGTTCACCGGACGGATCTCGTACGCCGTCTACCTCTGGCACTGGCCGGCGATCGTCCTGCTGCCGATCGCGTTCGGACACCCGCTCGGCACGGGGTGGAAGCTGCTGGTCCTCGGCGGATCGATCGGTGTCGCCGCCGCGTCGACGGTGTTGCTCGAGGAGCCGCTCCGCTTCTCCGCTCGCGTGCGGGCGATGCGGCCCCGGTGGACGGCGCTGTACGGCGCGCTCAGCACCGTCGTCCCCGCCGGTCGGGCCAGGTCCTGCAGGCGCT
>JAVHXX010000642.1:991-2566 GCA_031119595.1 Patulibacter sp.
GCACTGCAACGCGGCGACGCTCCGTGCTTCGGTGCCGCTGCACGCATCGGGTTCGACGACCCCTGCACGAACCCCCGGCTCGACGACGTCCGGGTGCCGGCCGCGTCGATCGCCGCGAAGGACGACCACAACAGCGCGGAGTGCTGGTCGGGGTTCGAAGCGACGCTGCAGACCTGCACCGTCGGGGCCACCACGGGCGCGACGAAGCACCTGTTCGCGGTGGGGGACTCGCACAGCAACGCGTGGCTGGCGGTGTACGACGAGATCGGGAAGCGGAACGGGTGGCGCATCGAGGTCGCCGGACACGGCGGGTGCTACCTGACGACCGCGCGGCAGGACGCCCCGCAGCAGTTCCAGGTCGACAACTGCGAGACGTGGAAGCGCGCGGTCGAGCAGAGGATCGCGACGGAGGACCTCGACGGCGTGATCGTGACGCACGCCGCGACCGTGTACCCGGTCGTCGCGCAGGACGGCAGGTCCGCGGCGGAAGCGACGATCGCGGGACAGGTCGAGGCGTGGCGGACCGCCACTGACCGCGGCATCCCGGTGGTCGCGATCCGTGACAACCCGCGACCGAGGCAGGACGTCGTGGCCTGCGTCGGGGCGATGCCCGCCGGTCCGACGACGTCCGCGTGCGACACTCCTCGGTCGGCGGCGTTCCCCACCTCGGACGGACAGCGGGAGGCAGCGGCGCGGGTCGGGCCGCTCGCGCACGTGGTCGACCTGACGCGGTACTACTGCGACGCGACGACGTGCCCGGCGGTGATCGGCGGGGTGCTCGTCTACCGGGACGGGAGCCACCAGACGCTCACCTTCGCGAAGACGCTGCGACCGTACCTGGAGCAGGGGCTGCTGACCGCACTGAGCGGCGCCTAGCCTGGGGGCATGCACACCGAGGTGCCCCGCCCCCACATCGATGCCGCGCTCGTGGAGCGGCTCGTCGCCGACCAGTTCCCCGAGTGGGCCGGGTTGCCCGTGCACGAGGTCGATCCGCAGGGCTGGGACAACCGCACCTACCGGATGGGCAGCGAGCTGTCCGTGCGGCTGCCGAGTGCGGCCGGGTACGTCGCGGCGGTCGAGAAGGAGCAGCGGGTGCTGCCGTACCTCGCGCGCCGACTGGACGTGCCCGTGCCGGAACCCGTCGGCCTCGGGACCCCGACCGAGGAGTACCCGTTCCCGTGGTCGGTCCGGCGCTGGATCGACGGGACGGTCGCGCTCCGTGCGCCGCGGCTCGACCGCGCGCGGTTCGCCGCCGACGTCGGCACGGTGCTGCGGCAGCTGCGAGCGATCCCGGCCGCGGACGGCCCGGTCGCGGGAGCGCACTCCTTCCACCGGGGCGCGCACCCGTCGCACTACGCGTCCGAGGTGGTCGCCGCGCTCGACACCCTCGGTGCTGCCGTCGACCGGAGGGCGTGCGAACGGGTCTGGGACGAGGCCGTCGCGTCGGCGTGGGACGGACCCGGCGTCTGGTTCCACGGGGACGTCGCGCCGGGGAACCTCCTGGTGGACGGGGACGGCAGGCTCAGCGCCCTCATCGACTTCGGGACGTGCGGGGTGGGCGACCCGGCGTGCGAC
>JAVHXX010000049.1 GCA_031119595.1 Patulibacter sp.
CGCCCCGACCTCACGGGCGAAGTCCACGATCAGCGTGCGGAACGTCTGCACGCGGACGTTGGGCAGGTCCGAGGTCGCGTCCTCGATGAAGCTGAGGCGCTCCTCGATGTCGAAGAGCGTGGTGACCTTGCGGTGCGGTCGGTGCACCACGGCGACGACCACCTCGTCGAAGGTGCTCGCGGCGCGAGTGATGATGTCGAGATGGCCGTTGGTGATCGGGTCGTAGGTGCCCGGACACACGGCGATGCGCGGAGAAGGGGTCATCAGTGGTGCACAGCCTACGCAGCCTGCGTAGCCGTGTCGCTCCCGGAACCCTCGCCTGCATCCTCCGGCGCGTCGTACAGGCGCACGAGCACGTCGCGATAGGCGCGTTCCCGGTCCATCGGGAGGTCGAGTGCCGGAGGATCGCGACGGTCGCCCTCGAGCACGACCCGTGCTCCCGGCTCGAGGAGGTCGGGGATGTACTCGGAGAGCCGGGCGACGATCTTCGGGGCCTGCGAATAGGGCGCGTCGATGAGGATCAGGTCGAAGCGGTCGCCGGCCTCGCGGAGGCGCTGCACCGCGCGGAGGGCATCGATCTCGAGCACGTCGGCGCGGTCGGCGATCCCGAACGTGTCGATGTTCTCGCGGGCGCTCGCCGCGGCCGCGACGGCATCGTCGACGAACACGGCGGTGTCCGCCCCGCGGGACAGGGCTTCGAGCCCGAGCGACCCGCAGCCGCAGCAGAGGTCGAGGACGCGTGCACCGTGGATCGGGCCGAGCATCGAGAACATCGCCTCGCGGACGCGCGACGCCGTGGGCCGCGTGGTGCCGCCCTCGGGCGTGACGAGCTTGCGGCCGCGGAACTCGCCGCCGGTGATGCGGAGGGTCATGCGGCCACCCGTGACTGGCGGATCGATTCCACCTCACGGCCCAGCAGCACGTGGCGGGGATCGGTGAGGTCGGGGTCGGCGTCGAGCATGGCGTCGGCGATCACGTGGGCGCGCTCCAGGAGATGTTCGTCGTCGGGCAGGCGGGCGGCGCGGTAGCGGGCCATCCCCGACTGTTTGAGGCCGGTGAGCTCGCCCTCGCCACGCAGGCGCAGGTCGATCTCGGCCAGGGCGAAACCGTCACGGTGCTCGACGAGCGCCTTCAGGCGGGGCGACCGCTCGCGGCCGAAGAGGATGCAGCTCCCACCGTACCGGCCCCGGCCTACCCGGCCGCGGAGCTGGTGGAGCTGGGCGATGCCGAAGCGCTCGGCATCCTCGATGAGCATCACGGTGGCGTTGGGCACGTCGATCCCGACCTCGATGACCGTGGTCGCGACGAGGACGTCGGCGTCGCCGGCGTCGAAGCGGGCCATCGCGCGTTCCTTGTCCACCGCCGGCATCTTGCCGTGCATGAGCTCGAGCCGCAGGCCGCGCAGCGGCCCCTCGCGGAGCCGTTCGACCTCGGCGATCGCCGAGCGCGCCTCGAGCTCCTCGGAGTCCTCGACGAGCGGACAGACGACGAAGCCCTGCCGGCCCTCGGCGACCTGCGACCGCAGGAGGTCGTAGGCCTGCTCGCGCTCCTCGGCCGTCTCCATGATCTGGGTCGTGATCGGCCGGCGGCCGCGCGGCAGCGCGCGCAGCTCGGTGACGTCGACGGCGCCGAACTCCAGCAGGCGCTGGGTACGGGGAATCGGTGTGGCCGTGAGGTGGAGCACGTGCGGGGTCCGCCCCTCGGGCGCCTTGGCCTCCAGGCGTGCCCGCTGCCGCACGCCGAAGCGGTGCTGCTCGTCGATCACGACGACCGAGAGCGCGTGGAACACGACCGGGTCCTCGATCAACGCGTGGGTGCCGATGACCAGCCCGAGCTGGCCGCCACGGAGCGCGTACAGGATGCGCTTGCGGTCGGCGGCCTTCGTCGACGCCGTGAGGAGGGCCATCGGCAGCAGTTCGCCGGGCACGAGCGACTGGAGCGTGCGGAAGTGCTGGCGGGCGAGCGTCTCGGTGGGCGCCATGAGCGCGGCCTGGCGGCCGTGCTCGGCGGCGCGGAGCATCGCGTGGACCGCCACGACCGTCTTGCCGGAGCCGACGTCGCCGAGGAGCAGGCGCTGCATCGGCACGTCGCGGGCCAGTTCGCGGTCGAGGTCGACGATCGCGCGGTCCTGGTCGTCCGTGAGGGGGAACGGCAGCAGCTCCTCCCGCCAGCGGCGCGTGAGCGTGGGCGGCTCACCGAGCGAGGTGGCCGAGAGCCCGGCACGGGGCAGATCCCGCAGGCGCCGCTGCACGAGCTGCTCGACAAGGAGTTCCTCGAAGGCCAGGCGCTGGCGACCGCCCTCCATCGCCCCGAGGTGCATCGACACGTAGGCGTCGGCGACGCCCGTGAGGCGTTCGCCCTCGCGGACCGATGCAGGCAGCAACTCCGGCAGGTCGCCCGCGAATGTCAGGTGGTCGCTGACGAGCGCCGCGATCTGCGTCGAGGTGATGCCGTCGGAGGCCGGGTAGGTCGCCGCGCCCTCCGAGGAGCCGGGGGCGAGCTGGGTCGGCGCATGCCCGGACAGGCGCAGCTTGCCGCCGGGCTGGATCACGCCCTGGACGAGCAGCCGCGTACCGGGCCGGTAGCGGTCGACGAGCCACGGCTGGTTGAAGAACGCCGCCGACAGCCGGCCGGTGCCGTCACTGATCTGTGCCTCGACCATCGGCCGCATCCCGCGGCGGCGCACGGCACGGCTGCGGATCGACTCCACGTAGACCACGATCGTCGCGCTCTCGCCGATCGCGAGCTCACTGATCGGCTTCGCGACGGACGCGGTCCGCGGCAGGTGCTGGAGCAGCCCGCCGACGGTGTCGGCACCGAGCACGCCGAGCGCATGCTGGGCCTTGGGCCCCGGACCGGGGACGGGCAGGTCGAGGCGGCTGGGCCGCGGCCACCGCAACGGGGCCCGCAGCAGCTGGCCTTGGTCGAGGGGCTCGCCGGTGGCGAAGGCGCGCGGCGTGCCCGGTCGATCGAGCACGGCGGTCAACCCGGGCTCACTCGGCTGCGAGCAGCCACCACCAGGCCTGCTGCCCGCCGTCGAAGACCTCGAGGTCGATCCCATCAGGAGCGAGGCTACGAACCCCATCGGCGTCGAGCGGTGCGTCCGCGCCGACCAGGCAGGTCACGAGCTCGGCGTCCTCGCTCACCGCGGCGAGCGTGAGGCGCACGACGTCGTCCCGATCGCCCCAGGCGACGAGCTCGTCACCGACGTACCCGAGGGCGTCGCCGGTCTTGAACCGCCCAGACGCGTCGTCCTTGGCGGCGGGTGCGATGCCGCCGGAACGCAGGCTCTCGAGCTGCTCGGCGCCCTGGCGGGCGTTCTCGTCCGATGAGATCTCCGGGTCGAGGACGGCGAGGATCGACACGCCCTCGGCCTGCGACCGGCTCGCGATCACCGTGGCCGGCTTCTCGCTCAGCTGCGAGGCGCGCTCGGCGGCCATGAAGACGTTCGGGGAATTCGGGAGCACGATGACCTCCTCGGCGGGCGCCGAGTGGATCGCCGCGAGGATGTCGCTCGTCGACGGGTTCATCGTGGGGCCGCCGTCGACGACGGTCGCGCCGGCCTCCTGGAAGAGCAGGCCCGCGCCGTCGCCGGAGTGGACGGCAACGACACCGCACCGGACCTGGGGGCGCGACGCCTCCTCGGCGAGGCGCGCGTCGCGCTCGGCGACCTGGGCGTGCATGTCGGCGACGTCGAGGCGGGACACCGCGCCGGTCTCCTCGAAGAGGCCCGTGGCCGAGTCGGGGTCGTCGGTGTGGATGTGGATGCGCAGCGTGCTGCGGTCACCGACGACGAGGATCGAGTCGCCGTGGGGCTGGAGCTTCTCGCGCCACTCCTGCGCGTCGAGATCGCGACCGGTGACGGCGAAGTTCGTGCAGTAGCGGAAGGTCTCCGAGTTGTGCTCGGGGCGGTTGACCTTCGCGGGGGCGGCGTACCGGTCGATCTCCGACGGCGGCTGGCCGCGGAGCTGCCCGAGCACGCCGGACAGGATGATCGTGATCGCGTGCGCGCCGCTGTCGACCACGCCGGCGGCCTTGAGGGCCGGCAGCAGCGACGGGCCGCGCTTGACCGACTCCTGGCCGGTCTCCAGGGCCATCTCGAGGAGGTCGGCGATGCGGCGGTCCTGCTCCTCCTGCTCGGTGCCCGGGCGGACGCGGGGATCGTCGAGCTGAGCGACCTCGCTGGCGAGGCGCGAGGCCATCTCCCGCGAGACGGTGAGCATGGTGCCCTCGGCGGGGTCGCGGACGGAGCCGTAGGCGCGCTCGGAGGCGCGGGCCATCCCGGCGGCGAGGACCGTGGGCCCGACGAGTTCGCCGGGACGGGCGATGAGCTCCTCGACCGCGCCGCGGATCAGCTGCGAGAGGATGACGCCGGAGTTGCCGCGCGCTCCGAGGAGCGCTGCGCGGCCGACGGATTCGACGATCTCGGCACGGCCGATCTCGTCGAGCGACTGGTCGGTCGCGGAGAGGCGGTCGAGCTCGTCGAGGACGGCGCGCATCGTGAGCGCCATGTTGTCGCCCGTGTCGCCGTCGGCGACGGGGAACACGTTGAGGTCGTTGACCTCCTGGCGGCGCGCCTCGAGTTCGGCGAGGCCTGCGGCGACGAGCGCACGCAGACGGACGATCGTGGGATCGGTCAAAGGATCACAGGGCTCGCGGGGGCGGAGCCCGGCGAGACTAGATGGCCTTGACGACCTTGCCGGCCTTCAGGCAGCGCGTGCACGTGTACTCACGGCGCGGCGACCCATTGACCAGAACGCGAACCTTCTGCAGGTTCGGGTTGAAGCGGCGCTTGGTGGCGACCATGGAGTGGGAGCGGCTCTGACCGAACGCCGGCCCCTTGCCACAGGAATGACAGACCTTCGACATACGGCCGGGGACTCTAGCGGTTCAGCGCCGCGGGAGGAGTCACCCTCGGGCTCGTCCGTGGACGGACGAGCACCCGCGGGCCTTCAGCGACGGGGACGCGCCGGAGCGCGTGACGGCTCCGGAGCGGCCGGACGCACGCGGCGACGCGGGGCGCGGCCCGGATCGGCGACGCGGTCGCCGTGCTCACGCAGGCGGGTGCGGGCCGGCTCGGAGACGGGCAGCGGGGCGCCGTCACCGCTCGGGGTGGCCGGATCCGGGGCATCGGGGGTCTTCGACCCACCGCCGCCGTCCTCGTCTTCCCCCGGAAGCCAGTTCCAGAAGCCCTTCATCCCCTGCTCACCGCGGACGGCCCAGATCATCACGGGCACGCCGAGCGTGTGGATCAGGATGGTGAAGACGATGGCGACCGTGACCACGAGAATGCCAACCTAGCGCGCCGAGAGCCGTGCTTTTGCGCCGAGGAGGGCAAGTACGGCCGCGACCGCGTGCTGGGCGCTGTCTCGTTTGTCCCCGCCGGACCGCGCGATGGCTTGGTCCATCGTCTCGACGGTGAGCACGCCGAAGCCACAGGGGACGCCGGTGGTGAGCTGGACCTCCATGATCCCGCGCGCCACCTCCTCGCACACGTGGTCGTAGTGGGAGGTCTGGCCGCGGATCACCGCGCCGAGCAGCACGACGGCGTCGTAGCCCGCATCGGCCGCGTACTTCGCGATCACCGGCAGCTCGAAGGCGCCGGGCACCTCGAAGCGGTCGATCTGGTCGATGCCGGCCTCACCGAGCGCGGCGACGGCCGAGGTCTCGAGGCGCTCCGCGAGGTCCGTGTAGAACGTCGCGACGCCGATCGCCACCTTCGTCATGCGCCGCCCTCGGTCGTGCGGGCGGCGTCGAGCTGACGCTCCTGGAGGTCGAGCTCCTCGTCGAGGGCGAGCCCCTGGTGGTGCAGCAGGTGCTCCATCCGGTCGCGCTTCGTGCGGAGGTAGTCGCGGTTGTGGTCGTTGCTCGGCGCCTCGATCGGCACCTGACCGGTCACGGACAGGCCGTAGCCCTCGAGGCCCCGGATCTTCTTCGGGTTGTTCGTGAGGATGCGCAGGGACGACAGGCCGAGGTCGACGAGGATCTGCGCACCGATGCCGTAGTCGCGCAGGTCGGCCGGGAGGCCGAGCTTGAGGTTGGCGTCGACGGTGTCGTAGCCCTCCTCCTGCAGCTTGTACGCGCGGAGCTTGTTGAGGAGGCCGATGCCACGGCCCTCCTGCGAGAGGTAGAGCAATACGCCCTCCCCCTCCGACTCGATCATCGCGAGCGCCGACTCGAGCTGCTCGCCGCAGTCGCAGCGCATCGAATGGAAGACGTCACCGGTGAGGCACTCGGAGTGCACGCGGATGAGGACGTCCTTCTTGCCCTCGACCTCACCCTTGACGAGTGCGACGTGGTGCTTGCCGTTGGCAAGCTCGCGGTAGCCGATGGCGGTGAAGTCGCCGTAGGCCGTCGGCAGGTTGATGTCGACGACGCGCTCGACGAGCTTGTCGTTCTTGCGGCGGTAGGCGATCAGATCGGCGATCGTGATCATCTTGAGGCCGTGCTTCTCGGCGTAGGGCTCGAGGTCGGGCACGCGGGCCATGGTGCCGTCCTCGTTCATGATCTCGCAGATCGCGCCGGCCGGGGTGACGCCGGCGAGGCGGGCCAGGTCGACGGAGGCCTCGGTGTGGCCGGTGCGCTCGAGCACGCCGCCCTGCTTGGCCTTCAGCGGCGACACGTGCCCCGGGACGACGATGTCGGCCTTGGTCTTCGTGGGGTCGGTGGCGACCTGCATCGTGCGGGCGCGGTCGGCGGCGGAGATGCCGGTGGTGACGCCCTCGCGGGCCTCGATCGTGACGGTGAACGCGGTCTCCAGCGGAGCCTCGTTCTTCTGGGTCATGAGCTCGAGCCCGAGCTCGTCGCAACGCTCCGGCGTGAGGGCGAGGCAGATCCAGCCACGCGCCTCGGTCGCCATGAAGTTGATGTCGTCGGCGGTGACGAACTCGGCCGCCATCACGAGGTCGCCCTCGTTCTCGCGGTCCTCGTCGTCGACGACGATGATCATCTTGCCGGCGCGGATGTCTTCGATCGCGTCTTCGATGGAGGCGAAGGTGCTCATGCGGCGTCCTCCTGCTTGGCGGCGCGGCGGTCGAGGTAGGACTCGACGAGCTTGGCGATCTGCTTGGCGGTCGAGTCGACCTCGAGGTTGATCCGGGTGCCCTCGGAGGCGAATCCGAAGGTGGTCCGCTCGAGCGTCTCGGGGATCAGCGCGACCTCGACCCGGTTGCCCGTGATCGCGGCCACGGTGAGCGAGACGCCGTTGAGGGTGATCGACCCGCGGTCGGTGACGAAGTCGACGTACTGCTCGGGGATGTCGAGCGCGACGCGGCGGCCGAGATCCTCCTCGCGGGTCCAGGCGACGACGGCGACGGAGTCGACGTGGCCCTGGACGACGTGACCGCCGAGGCGGTCCTCCGCCTTCATCGCGAGCTCGAGGTTGACGAGGTCGCCCTCGCCGAGGTCGCCGGTGGTGCTGTTCTGGAGGGTCTGCGGGATCGCGTCGGCGGCGAAGCCGATGTCGTCCGGGTCGATGGCGGTGAGGCACACGCCGTTGACCGCGATCGAGTCGCCGGGCTTCAGCTCCGGTGCGAGCACGGTGCGCACGTGCACCCGTGCGCCTTCGCCGACGGGTTCGATCGCGACGATCGTCCCGAGGTCTTGGATCAGCCCAGTGAACACGGTCACCACTCTCTCAGACGTGCCGTGACGAGCAGGTCACGGCCGCTTGCTTCCCAGTGCCAGTCGATCGCCTCGAGGGCGTCGTCGACCTTCTCGATCCCCACGCCCTCGACGATCGACCGCGCGCCGCGCCCGCCGATCAACTTCGGGGCGACGAAGAGCCGGAGCTCGTCGACCGCGCCGGCGTCGTAGAAGGCGCCCGCGAGGTGCGGCCCACCCTCGAGCAGGATCGACGCGATGCCGGTCTCACCGAGCTGCTCGAGCGCGGATCTCACGCGCGCCTGCTCGTGCTCGCCGGTGGCCACGATCACCTCGGCGCCGGAGGTCGACAGGGCCGCCACGGCCCCACGCGGCGCGGCGCGGGAGACGACCACGGTGAGCGGGATCTCGGGCGCTTCCTGCATGAGACGCGAGCCGACGGACAGGCGGGCCTCGGCGTCGAAGACGATGCGGCGGGGCTGCCGGACCACGCCGGGCACGCGCGCGGTGAGCTGAGGGTCGTCGGCGAGGGCGGTGCCGATGCCGACCACGACGGCGTCGAGCTCCGCGCGCCACCGGTGCCCGCGTTCGCGGCTCTCCTCGGAGGTGATCCACTTCGCGTCGCCGGTGCGGCTCGCGACCTTGCCGTCGAGGGTCGACGCAGCCTTGTGCAGGATCCACGGGATCCCCGTCCGGGCCTGCTTGCGGAAGGGCTGGTTGAGGAGGCGCGCCTCGCGGGCGAGTTCGTCGGTCGAGGGCAGCACCGCGACCTCGATGCCGTCGTCGCGGAGGTTGCCGTAGCCGCGGCCGCTGGCCTTCTCGGACGGGTCGTCGCTGGCGACCACGACCCGGGCCACGCCCGCGTTCGCGAGCGCCTCGGTGCACGGCCCGGTCTTGCCGGTGTGGCAGCACGGCTCCAGCGACACGTACGCCGTGGCGCCCCGGGCGGCGTCGCCGGCATCGGCGAGGGCGGCGACCTCGGCGTGCGGGCCACCGAACCGCGCGTGCCAGCCCTCCCCCACGATCTCGCCGGTCGGCGAGACGATCACCGCACCGACCATCGGGTTCGGGTGGACGGCGCCGCGGCCGCGCGCCGCGAGCTCGAGCGCGCGGGCGAGATGCCCGCGGTCGGTGGGGGAAACGGTGGACACGGCGACGAGTCTAGGTGGCTCTAGGTGCGGGCGACCCGCGGATCCGTCACGGACTGACGGGCGTCGTCGAGACCGGGTCGTCGCTCTCGGTCCCGGTGACCTCGGTGTCCGATCCGGTGGCGCCGGTCGGCTGCTTCACGCTGCCGGTCTTCTGGACCTCGTCGGCGGCCTTCTGGCTGACGATGTTCGTGAGCGGTCCGGTCCCGTCGCCACAGCGGCCCTTGGGGTCGCCGTTGTTGACCAGCCGGTAGATCGTGATCTCGGGACCCGGCCGCTCGTACGCGAGCGGGAACCACAGGAACGACCAGTCGAACGAGAACGGCACCTTGGCCTTCTTGTCCTTCAGGGGCGAGGCGCGGTAGATGACCTTGGAGTTCTCCTCGAGCGTGCGGTAGTACCGCAGCGCGTCGGGGACGACGTTCGGCTGGTTCTCGGCACGGCCACGCTGCGTCGACCCGACGATCACGAGACAGAAGCCGCCGTCGCGGTACTTCGTGATGAGGTCCGGGCGCAGGACGCGCTCGAAGTCCTCGACGGACACGAGCACCGACTCACCGTTCGGCGTGAAGCTGCCGGTCTTCGGGTCGAGCTGGGACTTGCCGACGGGGTACTTCACCCACTGGCCGCCGCCGTACCGACCCACGTGGCCCTTGCCGATCGGGGTGATCCACGACGACGGCACGATCGGCTCGAGCACGATCTTCGCGCCGGGCGGGACGTTGTCGAACATCCACTGGCGCGTGATGGTGCGGGTGTCGGCACGGCCCAGTTCGAGGGTCGAGTGGACCGAGTAGACGATCCCCTGGGCGCAGAGGATCACGAACAGCACGGCGAGCGCCCGCGGACGCCGCGCCTTCACGGGCGAGCGGAGCAGGAACGTGGCGATCGCGAGCGCACCGACGCCCGCGAGCAGGGCGATCATCGGGGCGATCGGGAGCAGCCAACGCCCGAAGAAGCGCACCTGCGACCCCATGAACGCGATGTAGACGATGGGCGCGGGCACGAGCAGCCAGAAGCGCATCCGGTCGCGGAGGAACAGCTGCGCGGACCCGACGACCGCGAGGATCGACGGGATCCAGCCGATGCCCCACCCGCTGGTGATGAGGTAGTACGCCCAGCCGTTCGTCTGGGTGAGGCCGAGCTTGCCGGCGTCGTCGGCGGAGGCGGTCTGCTGGTGGACGAGGTCGTCGAAGAAGTCGCCCGGGGTGAGGAGCGCGTACGGGTTGGCGATCAGGAAGGCGAGCGCGGCGGCGAGGCCGGCCCAGGCCATGCCCGCGATGACCGGACCCGAGCCGTCGGCGCGCCAGCGGTGCAGCACGGCGGCGAGCATCGGGAGGGCGACGATGCCGCCCGTGTACTTCGTGGCGCAGGCCAGGCCGAGGCCCACCCCGGCGAGGATCCAGTCGCGGCGGCTGTCGCCGATGAGCAGACCGGCAGAGCCCCACAGCGAGAGCGCGATCGGCGCGAGGGTGGGGACGTCGTTGAGGGCCTGGTGCGAGTAGAAGACGGCGAGGAAGCAGAACGTCATCACGCCCGCACCGAGGAACGCCGCCGGCCGGCCGAGCAGGCGCAGTCCGGCCCGCCAGATGAGCCACACCCCGAGCACGCCGGTGACGGCGCACGTGAGCCGGGCGACCACCCAGACGTTGCTCGAGTTGTCGATCCACGCCTGGTAGACGCCGTCGCGGCCGCCGAACCAGATGCTCAGCACCACGTGCACGAGGTACGTGTACGCCGGTGGGTTGACGAAGTAGTCGGGGTTGCCGCCGTGGCCGAACATCCCGATGGCGCGCGGCAGGAAGTGGGCCTGCTCGTCGACGTTGTAGGCGAACGGCAGGCCGGTCTTCAGCCCGTAGACACGCAGCGCCGAGGCGACGATCAGCAGCAGGCCGATCGTGATGCTCCAGCCGCGGCTGCCGCCGAGGTGGTCGCCCCGGGCGCGCTCGGCCTCGTGGGCCTCGCGGGCGACGAGCTTGCGGAGTTCGGCGAGCTCGGCGACGGTGCGTTTGTGCTCGCGGTCCTGGCGCCCGGCGCGCCCGGTGGTCTCGGGCTCGTCGAGGACCGCGGCGGCGCCGTTGCGGCCGACACGCGTGGTCCCGGCCCCGAGCAGGTCGAGGTCGAGGTCGAGCGGCGTGCGCGGGCCGCGCTTCAGCCCCGGCTTGCGGCGCAGGCGGCCGATGCGCGCGGCCGCGCCGGTCGGTTCGTCGTCGCCGTCAGCAGGAGACATAGACGGTGTAGAACGGGGTCGTGACGATCCGGTCGAAGTTCGCCGGCGGCAGGTTCATCGACGGATCCTGCGTGGTGTCGTAGAGGACCTGGTTGAAGATCGCGCGGCGGTCGTGGGTGATCATCACGACGCCCTTCGTCGGCTGGTCCGGGACGGTCGGGTCGGTGCGGGCCAGCACCTTGCTCGCGGGCAGGCCGGTGAGCCAGCGGGCGTCCGGGGTGGTCTTGTGGTTCGGGAGGTAGAGCACCCCGCACCGCTTGATCGCTGCGACGGTCCGGGGGTCCTTCAGCGCCTTCGCGAGCGTCGGGCGGGCATCGCCGCGGAACTGGAGGTCGTGGATCACCGTCGAGAGATTCAACCGGTTCGCGGTGATGGCGGCGCCGGCCACCAGCGCGACGATCGAGAGCACCATCCACGTCGTGCGTACCCGGCCGGGCGCGAGGACCGACCACCCGCCGAGGGCGACGGCGCACAGGAGCATCACCATCACGGCGGCCACGAGCAGGTACCTGTCGATCACCGAGAACCCTCCGACGCCGATCATCGTGAAGATCGCGATGCCGCTCAGCAGCATCACGAGCGGCAGCAGCGAACGCTTCGGGAACAGCCACAGCCCGATCACGCCGCCCGCGATCCCGCCGACGAGCACCGGGAGCTTGTCGAGGTTGACGAGGTAGTTGTAGAGCGTGACCGGGATCTGCCCGATCGTCTTCGTCCGGCCGAGCTGGTCGGCGAGGCCGCTCGTGTGCGTGAACGAGTAGAGCGGCTGGCCCATCACGGCGTAGTCGCTGCCGGTCCAGATGATCGTGGGGATCCAGACGAGGCAGGCCCAGCCGATGCGCTGGCGCCACGTCGCCGGGCCGATGCACCAGAGCCAGTAGATGCCGGACAGCAGCCACGCCTCGGGACGCAGGAGGCCGGCGAGCCCGAGCAGGACCAGCGGCGCGAAGCCACGGCGCGGCTTCTGCACCTCGAGGACCGCAGCCCACACGACGAAGGCGAGGAAGGTCGTGTCGATGTAACCGCGGGCTGCGAGGAAGGCGAAGTCCAGGCGCGAGGCGAGCAGCAGTGCCGCGAGGAACCCGATGACGGGGCTGAACAGATCGCGGCCGAGGCGATAGAGCCCGACGAGGAGCAGCACCATCGACGCGATGCAGAGCGCGATCCACACGCGATCGCCGACCTGGCCGAGCAGCGAGAGGAGCCCGCCGACGATGTTCGCAAGCGGATGCTCGGTCGGCGCCAGGTACGCGTCGAAGGTGGGCGTCTGGAGGTGCACGATCTCGCGCCCCCAGAGCATCGCGTAGATCGAGTCGTAGTTCGGGTAGGTCGGGAACAGGAAGAACCCGAGCACGCCGACGAGCGTGAGCAGGCCCGCACCGGCGCGTTCGAGCAGGGCGAGGCGCGGGGAGGCCGGGCGACGGACGAGTGGCGTGGGCCACACGAACGGCACGCGCGGGGACCGGGGGGTCGTCTCGGCGAGCACGGGCGGTAGGATGACACGCCGCGGCTGAGGCCGCCCGCGCACACCTGCTCGGACCCGCCTCGCCCCAACGGTTCCTGCATGAAGCTGATCATCCAAATCCCCTGTTACAACGAGGAGGAGGCGCTCCCCGTCACCCTGAAGGCACTGCCCCGCGCAGTCCCCGGGTTCGACGAGGTCGAGTGGCTCATCATCGACGACGGTTCCGCGGACCGCACGATCGAGGTGGCCCGTTCGTTCGGCGTCGACCACATCGTGCGCCTCACGAACAACAAGGGACTCGCCGCCGCCTTCCAGGCCGGGCTCGACGCCGCGCTGAAGCTCGGCGCCGACGTGATCGTCAACACGGACGCCGACAACCAGTACAACGCCGACGACATCCCGAAGCTCACCGCGCCGATCCTCGCCGGCACCGCCGACATGGTCGTCGGCGACCGCCAGGTCGAGACGATCGAGCACTTCTCGCCGCTGAAGGTGCGCCTCCAGCACCTCGGCTCGTGGGTCGTGCGCCAGGCCTCGTCGACCTCCGTCCCGGACACGACCTCCGGCTTCCGTGCGTACAACCGCGAGGCGGCCATCCAGCTCGTCGTGGTGTCGAAGTTCACCTACACGCTCGAGACGATCATCCAGGCGGGCAAGCAGCTCGTCGCGATCGACCACGTCCCGATCGGCACGAACGAGAAGCTGCGCGAGTCGCGCCTCTTCCCGTCGATGTGGGCCTACATCCGTCGCAACTCGACGTCGATCTTCCGCATCTACGCGCAGTACGAGCCGCTGAAGGTCTTCATGACCGCGGCCGGGATCCTCGGGTTCCTCGCCTTCGTGGTGTGGCTGCGGTTCCTCATCGCCTACATCGACGGCAGCGGCGCCGGCCACGTCCAGTCGCTCATCCTCGGCGCGGTGCTGTTCAACGCGTCGGTGGTGCTGGCCGCGATCGGCATCCTCGGCGACCTCCTCGCCGCGCAGCGCTCGCTGACCCAGCGCATCTTCGAACGCGTCCGCCGCGTCGAGCTGCAGGTCGGCGTCGCGCCCTCCCACTACGAGCCCGGCAACCCGGGTGGCAAGCAGCCCAAGACGACCGGCGCCGATGCCGGCCCCGCAACGGGCAAGACCCAAGAGCACGAGGCAGTCCAGCTGTGAGCAACGTCACCGTCACCACGGACGCCGAAGGCACCGTCACCGGCAACACGTACGACAAGTACGGCACGAGCAATCCGATCGCCAAGCGGATGCAGAGCAACTTCGAGCGCAACCTCGGCGAGCTCTTCCAGAAGGCGGCTCCCGAGTCCCTCCTCGACGTCGGCTGCGGTGAGGCCCACCACACGATCCAGTGGGCAGCAGCCCTCGGCGACAAGCGCGTCGTCGGCATCGACCTCGAGGACGCCACCCTCCAGAAGTTCTGGGAGACCCGCACCGCCCCGAACCTCGAGTACAAGATCCTCAAGGCCGAGAACATGCCCTTCGAGGACAACGAGTTCGACGTGGCCACCGCGATCGAGGTCCTCGAGCACGTGCCGGACCCGGCCCACACCATCGCC
>JAVHXX010000050.1 GCA_031119595.1 Patulibacter sp.
CCTCCATGCGTTTCAGGGTTCCTTCTCCGAGGATGCCCGGTGGGAGGGCGTCGGCGAGCGCGGCTGGCGTGCCGAAACCCCCCAACGCGCGAGCGGCTTTCAAACGCCGAGCGCGTTCATCGTGGGACAGCTCTGCCATGCGTCATTTATACCTAGTAAGTGCGCAGGATCGGAGCAGTTCGGCGTGCGAGGCGTCACATAACAGTGTGACACCGCAATACAACGGACGTCCACAGGCGCAGAAAGGTTGTCGAATCGACGCAACTAGGTTGTAGATTCGACGCATGCCCGAACTCCAGACTCTTCGCGCGCTGCGTCTCAGCTACGGACTATCGCAGGCTGCGCTGGCACGGCAGGCGCGGATCGCCATCAAGACGGTCCAAAAGCTCGAGGCCGGCGAGATCGGGAGGCCCTCGACGGACACCGTGACTGGTCTGTGCGAGGTGTTTCAGCTCGACAGACCAGCGATGGTCAGCGTTCTGGTGCCCCAGGCGCAGAGCTCCCGTGCGGGCTAGGTGGGGCGAATGACCGTGAACAGGAGCAGGCTCCCGCTCATCGCTCGCCGCCACGAAGAGGTCGACGCAACCTCCGGTTCAGACGGCGTCCATCTGACGATCTTGGAGTGCCTCGGGCTCAACCCCGAGCACCTCTCCGTGTCGTTGTCTCCCTGGCAAGCCACGCACTTGGCCGTTCGGCTCGCGAGCGCTGCGCTTCGCTCGTGGATGCGCCGCTGATGGCACACCGTATTCGCACGGTGAAGCCCGACGCATGGCAGTCGGAGCAGGTCTGCGCGGTGTCGCGCGAGGCCCGGCTGCTCTGGGTGGTCCTCATCACCATGTCCGATGACGAGGGGCGGTTTCGCTGGCGACCCCAGGCCGTTCTGGGTCACGGATTCCCGGACGACGAGGACGCAGCCGAGAAGCTCGAAGACTGGCTCCAGGAGCTCATCGACGAGGGCTTGGTCATCGTCTATATCTACGCGAGGTCAACGTTCGGTTTTCACCCGAAGTGGCGGGAACACCAGCGGATTGATCGCCCTCGGGCTTCCGTCCTGCCCGACCCGGACGACGACGACAGTCGCATTCGTCGACGGATCGACGAAGCGTCGACGACAGGTCGCGTCGTCGACGTCGAGCCGTCGACGGAGGAGGGGAAGGGAGTAGGGAATGCGCGAGGAGCAGCAGGCCCACGGTCTGCCCTCGTCCTAGTGGGACACGAGAAAGAGGGCACGGCCCCGTCTTCAGATGCACGGCCCAGCGGGAGCGATCAGAGCAGTGGCGCCCACGCAGCGAAGACGCCTGTTCCTCGCGGCGGCTCAACGGCGGCAGCCGATGACGACCTTCCGGGGAGCTCGGCGTGAGTCCTCGCGGCCAGACGATTTCAACCAGCGTCGGTGTCGACGCGCGTCAGAAGGGAGGCGGTTCCATCATGTCCGCCATCACGATCACCCGGCATCCGCTGCCGGTCAGCGACGAGCAGGCCGCGGGCCTCTTCTACGTCTTCACGTGGCGCCTCCTCGGCGAGGCGGAGACGATGATCGAGGTCGACAAGTGGCCTGAGGCCGACATCGACTCGGTCGATGAGATCGCAGTTGAGCGAGCTGTCCGGAACGCCGAAAGCGCGGCGTTGTCCTTGCGAGTCATCGCTGGGGCTCGGAAGCGTCTGTTGCCTCCCGGCATCGACTTGGAGCTGGTGGCGGCCCAGGCTGCTCGGCAGCTGGCCTCCGACATGCAGGCACTCTCCGACGAGCGGGACTGCCTCCGCCGGTATCTGGCGGGTGACTCGCGCTACGGGTTTGGCATGCATGGGGGCGACACCGACAGCGAGGCGACTTACCGCGGCCAGATCGCGACATGGGAACGCAACGTCGCCGCCTGTCGTGTCGCCCTCGACTTCGCGACGGACGCGCTGACCGGCGTGGACGGGGTATCCGCTCTCGCCGTGGCTGCCTGATGTTCAAGCTCACACCGAATCAGCACACGAACATCGGCGTCGTGCTCTCCGAGTTCTTCCAGACGCGCGTCCAGGGCATCACCGAGTGGCGCCCGAACGTGGGAGGCGAGATCAACGACCTCAGGTTCGCCCACAAGGCGCTCCGGGTCCTCGAGGCAGGCCGCTTCCCTAACGGCGTCGATCTCGAACGGCTCAGGCGTGTTGCCGTAGAGCAGCTTCCGGGTTCCCAGTTTGCCCATTCGCTCCTGCCGCTGCTGGACGAGCTGATCGCCGAGGAACGAGCATCATGAGCGCGCTTCGTTCGGCCATGAGCGTCAAGGCGCTGCTTGACCGCGAGGACCGCTCGGCGCCCGCGTTGACGCGCGAGCAGTCCGAAGCCTGCTGGCGGATCTTCCACGATCACCACTGGGGCATGAACGCGGTTGAAGAGCTCGACGGCACGTGGGATCGCGACTCGTGCGGTGAGCGCATCGTCGAGCTCGACTGGCTGCATGGGATCCTCTGCTCGCTCGAAGATGAGCAGGAGACACCGGGTGCTTTTCTCGGTCGCGACGACCTCGAACAGATCGCCCGACTAGTCAAGGGCACGCAGGCGTCCCTCCGCAGCCCCACAAACCGATCCCCGCTCGCATCGGACGAAGCGGACCTCCGCGCCTGCGAGACGGTCCTCCGGGTCCTCTCTCATGGCGCGGACCCGGCGACGGCGTGAGCGGCCGAGGCCCACAACACCTGCGCGTGGTCGACCGGCTGCGCGTCCTCCAAAAGACCGAGCCCGCGACGCGCACACGTCCGGGCTCACGGCCCAGGGATAGGAGTCCCATGAGCACCACCACAGTACCGAGCGTGCGACTCAGCGAGAAGGCCGCCGAGGCTCTGAGTGAGTACGCCGACCTCGAGATCTACCTGATCGCCGACAGCGGGGGGCGGCAGGACCCCACGACCATCCGAGAGAAAGGCCACCGCCTCGTCTGCTTGGCAGATCTCCTCGAAGCCGCAGACACGTGCGTGGTTGAGGTCAGCCATCGCGTCCAAGTCGAGATGCAGCACGCGTCCAGCCGCGCAGCGGAGAACGAGAGCGAGGCGCAGGAGCTCCTGGCCTCGATTCAGCGCAAGCGCCTTTCCGGGTTGCTCTCAGAAGCCGAGGAAGAGTGGCTCGCCGGCCAAGGATGGGATGCGGCAACGATCGCGGCCTATCGCGACGAGCGCATCGGCGAGTTGAGGGAGGACGTGCTGGACCTAGAAGGTCGTGCAGCCTCACTGAGGCTCTTGGTCCAGGAGCTTTCGGCATGAGCTACGTCTTCTACTGCGACTGGTGCGGCGAGTCGATCGACTCCAACGAGCACGTCACGTTCGAGATGACCCGCGGGGGGAGCGACGAGGAAGCGGCAAAGCGGTGCGGATGGGCAGGGCACTACCACCGCGGCCAATGCGAGAACGCGATGATCGAGGCGCTCGAGGCGGTCCAGGACGCGTCGCGCGGACTGCGCTCGGTGCCGGCGGCGACGCAGGCGGAGATCGATGCCGAGCGCTTGACGTACCGCGCGCCAGGTGACGAGTCGCCGACCATCGACGAGGCACTGCCCGGGGTCTCGTCGAAGGGCCGGGGCGCGCTGAAACGAGCCGGCATCCGGACGATCGCCGAGGCCCAGCTCGCGCTCGTCAATGCTGAGCGCCTTCTTCGGCTACCTGGAATCGGTCAACACACGATCGCGCAGCTCCGCGATGCCGTCGAAGCGCTCGCCGGAGCAACGGAGACGGCATGAGCGCCCCGAATAAGGAAGATCGCGAGCGCGAGCCGTTCCGCTGGTGCGTCTACTGCGGAGCTGACTGCCAGCCGGACGCCGGCGGCGCCGTCGAACGGCACGCAGCCGACTGCCCGTCGAACACCGGCGTGTTCGACGTCCGCCCGTCCGATCTCGGCCCGGAGTGCCCTCACTGCGGCGAGCGTCCCGGCGGCTTCGCATGCACGCGTTGCGCGGTGCCGCTGGGCATCGGCGACCGCTACATGCGCGCAGAGCTCGAACCCGCTGACCCATCGCTGCCGGGGGTGGCCGGGGCCTCTATCAGCGAGGTCGTCTGCATCGGCTGCGCCACACACGACGCCCTCGGAGCCGATCGATGAGTTCGACACGCATGCCGGTCACCGACATCTACGAGCTCGACCGCCACCGGCGCGACCTCGGAGACATCGACGGCCTGGTGGCATCGATCGCGGACGTGGGCCTCCTGCAACCGCTCGTGGTCGCCCCGGACGGACGACTCATCGCGGGCGGCCGGCGCCTCGCGGCGATCCGCTCGCTCGGATGGAACGAGGTCGCGGTCAACGTAGCCGACTCGCTCACCGACGCGGCGGCGCTGTTGCGCGCCGAGCGCGATGAGAACGTGGTCCGCAAGTCGTTCACGGCCAGCGAGATCGCGTCCATCGGAGCGGCGCTCGAGGCGACGTTCAAGCCGGCGGCCGAGGAGCGGATGACGGCCGGGGTCGGGAACCCTGAGGCCCCGGGGCCTCAGGGTCGCGCGCCTCAGGTTCGGGATGAGGTTGGACAAGCGCTGGGTGTATCCGGAAAGACCTACGAGCGCATTCGGACCGTCGCCGACGACGCAGCAGACGAGGCGCTGCCCGAGCCGCAGCGCGAAGCCGCCCGCGAGACGCTGGACGCCCTCGATGCCGGCGCGCCGGTTCGGCCAACGGTCGACGAGTACAAGCGGGGTACACAGACGCACGTGCGTCACCCTCGTGACCTCTCGAGTTAGCGCGATGTCACCGTGGCCAACGATCACGCGCGCCGTCTCCGAAACTTCCTCTCGTCGCTCACGGGACAGGTTTCGGGGCTTGAGGCGCTGGACATCGACGCGATCCGCGCGCTCCTGACCGAGGGCGAGCGCGCTCAACTTCAACGGGAGGCCAGCGCGGCAATCGCGGGCCTCCGGACTCTCAACCGCAACCTGGAGAACGGGCAAGGGGCATGACGAAGACCGTGGGTAACACGAACAATGAGGGTCGCGGCCTCACGGCCGGCGACGTTCTCACCCCGGACGCTCTCGTGGCACCGGACGGCCTGGTGCCGTTCGCAAGTCGCAAGACAGTGATCCGCTGGGCTCGCGAAGGAACGATCCCGAGCCGCAAGCGGGCCGGGAAGGTCTACTTCATCCGCTGCGAGATCGAGGAGTGGCTCCTGGGAGACACTCGCGGCATGGAATCGCTGAGTCATCGGCCGGGAGGCCACGGCAGATAGCGGTGTTTGCGATCAAACGAGAGGTCAACCTCCGACGCCGAGGAACCTTCGACTTGCACGGCCTTTATGGGCTCCCCATCAGGCCCCAAGATGACTACGATCTTGTCTCTTGGTTCGCGTTCTGGATGAGCGGCCAGCTCGGCAGCCCGTCGCTTCTTGAACCAGGCAGTCACGCCGAATAGTGGAGCTGCGAGCGATGCGCCAGCGCCAGCGAACTCTCCGGCTTCCAGATACACCTTCAAGATCTCCGCGAGGTTTACGCCCGAACCGCGCTCCAAGCGAGTGTGGGTATGGACTTCCAGTGCGGGGGCCGCTCGCCGAATCGCCGCAGCCACCTCAGAGAGGTCCGATTCGGTGAAGTCCATCGGATTGAGCCCTTCGACATAGGCGGCGCCGCGGAGTGTCATTGACTTGCCAACTCTCTCGTGGCAAGCGCCACCCTTGGGATGGGGCGCCGAGGTTCGAGATCAAGCCACGTCAGATCAAGGCTTGCCGCGAATCGGCGAGCGCCCTCGTCACCGTCGACCGCGTCGGCCTCAAACAGCGAAGCGCATACTTCGCGGCTTCCCCGGGCACCAGCTAGCTTTTCGGACAAGCGGTAAAGGCTTGTCCCCAGCTTCCGCCGCCTAAAATCGGGGTGAACGAAAATCTCTTCGATCGTGCTGACTAGCGGCCGAGCAAGATTGAGTGACCGCTCCGGCAGATGGAACGCCGGCTGGTGATGGACGTGGCATCGTGCGATGCCTCGGGATCCGAGGCGTAGCTCCAGAACGTCTACGGTGTGGCCACCCTGCGCCGAGAGAACCTGCCAGCGGCCAAGGCCCAGATCCATGCCCCCGACACGAAAGGGAACGACGTGCAAAGGATTAGGCGTCGACGTGAGTTTCGCGAAAAGCCGCCGTGGTCTTAGGTTCTCTGGGACCTTCTGCCGAGAAGACACTGAAGGTCCCCGCATCACCTTCACCTGTTCCGGGGAGGGCCCGGCGTGTCCGTGCCGGAAGAGACTCGCTTCCGCCAGATGCGAACTGCAGTAATCGGCGTCGATGCATCCCCGGCCGCTGTTGCCCCAATCTGGTCCCCACGTGCTGTGAACGACCAGCTTTTGCGGATGAGCGGTCAGACCACTTACTGTGAACGAGTGACGGCCGCGATAGCGCTCGTCACCCGACGGGTGCCGCAGGTGACCGTCGGAGGAATGGAGCGCGCCGTCAAAGACGTCGAGGTCGAGAGTGATTAGCGATCCAGTGAGCGCGCTTCCGAGTTCCTCTAGGATTTCGCCGTTGACCCTCATCACGCTCAGCAGCCCGGGGAAGCCAAACATCGCGTACTCGTAATAGACGCGGGACCTCCGCGACATCGCCAACGCGCGATCACGGAAGACGCCAAACCCCCACCAGCGCTGAGGTGAGCCAGCGAGGTACCGCTGGAGCCGCTCCAATTCTGGGCCGTCACCTCCTAGCGGGTCAAGTTCGCGATATCCGGTCTCCCACATGGATTTCGCTCACCCTTCGAAGTGCCCACGCCGGCCTGCCGCGGTCGCTAAGCGTCCGCGACGTCTTGGACGTTGCCTCAAACGGCGGCGCTTAGGCGCCGCTCGAGGCACTGGCCAACGTGAAACGAGATCGTCTCATTGGCGTTCTCGATCCGCGGCCTCACAGCCAGTTCGCCGTCGGCGTACCGGGTGAAGAGCTTGCCCACGAGCTCGTCAACAAACGAGTAGCTGGCGCGGGCGACATCCGCGAAATCGAGCACGATTTCGGCTTCGGGAGGGGATTCCATGAGGATCGTCTCACGGATTTCAGCACCTCTTCCGCGACTCACGAGAGAGGAGCCGAATGAAACAAGGGCGATGAGCACTGTGTTCCTCTAGCTCGGGTACAAGGTCAATGTAGCTTGCTTGCAGGCGTGTAACTAGTCATGTATCGGCATGACCGAACTCAAACTCGACCCATGTACCGGGTCCCGAGTCGGGTCGGACCAACTTGATCTCTTCGGCCGCGCGGTCGGAGCGCTTGACAACCCAGCCGCCGTTGGCGCGCACCCGCAGTTCGGTGTATGCGGCTGACTTCTGCGCTGCTAGCTCGAACGGAACAGAGTAGCCGCGCCCACGCCATTGGTCTCCGGTGCCAGATACCAGGTCGTCCAGCCCGTGAATGATCGTCGCCGCGTCCGTACCGCGATCCTGGCCTCCACGGCGCAGATGCTCGGCCATCCCGATCCCGAGGTCGCCTACCGCCAGGACACACGCGAAGGGAACGGCGGCCCGCGGCCGTCGGAATCGCTGTGCGGCGACGTAAGCGCCAGTGCTGTTCGCCCCATGATCGACGGCGTTCAGCGCCATCTCCTGGGCGGCGCCGTCAACGACTTCGGCGAGGTAGCTCGCGCCAGCCATGTCGGGAGAGTCGAGAAGGTCTCCCAACAACTCGTCAAACTGACTGTTGCCCGTGGCATCGAGCTTGGTGACCGCTATGAGTCGATCGCCGCGATCGGCCTCGTTGACGTCAGGGAGAGCAAATTCAACGTTCGGCCCGAGGCCGTGGTGAACATGCATTCGGCTCATGTAGCGACAGACGTCGCCGCGGGCGGGCGGAACTACCTTGACCTGTACGCCAGCCTCAGAGTGGAGGTCAAGCCAGGCTCGCAACCGAACAAGGAAGAGGGGCCCGACGAAGGTCAGCTGGGATAGGTCCAACGTGATCTGCGGGAGGTGAAGTGCGGGTCGCAGAAGGTCGCAAGCCTGCTGGGTATTGGCGTGGCCGCGTGGGACAATCAGCGTGGGCATTTCAGAGCGCGCGATGCTACAACAACGCCCCGAAGCGCAGCCGGTACCACTCCCGGTACCAAACGATTCAGGCGAGTCGCGCGCAAAGGGCATGAATGGTCTCGCAGATGCAGGAAGGGCCCGGATGGGCCCCTTCTGGCGTGACTTTTAATCCGACGGTCGCCGGTTCGAGCCCGGCCGGGGGTACTGCTCACGACCGCTTGGAACGGGCCTCAACACGGAGTTCCAACTCCCCTAGGCACGCGCTCCCGCGCGGCGTAAGGTGCGCGCGATGAAGTGGACGCGCGTGATTGTCCCCACGACGGTGGCGGTGCTCGCCGCGAGCGCCGTGGCGACCGGCGCGGTCGGTGGGTCGAAGGACCAGATCGACGGCTGCGTGACCACGTCGGGCAAGGACAAGGGGCAGCTCCGGGTGCTCACCGGCTCCGCGAAGTGCGGCAAGGGCGAGACCGCGATCAGCTGGAACGCTGAGGGTCCGCAGGGCGCAGCGGGCACCCCGGGCGCCGCGGGTGCAGCCGGCGCTGCGGGTGCCGCGGGCCCGCAGGGCGTGGCGGGTCCGCAGGGGCCGGCCGGCCCGGCGGGCGCGAACGGCTCCTCGGGCGTGACCGTCGGAGGCTCCGCGCTCGACGGTGGGAAGGCCGCGGTCTACCTGAGCATCACGGGCAACAAGCAGGGGCCGTTCAAGGGCGAGTCGACCGCCGCCGGCCACGAGAACTGGATCAGTGCGTTGTCCGCCCAGGTGACGGCGTCGACGCCGTTCTCGACCAGCGGCGCTCCGTCGGGTGCCGGAACGTGGAACCCGATCGTGATCACGAAGCTCGCCGACTCGTCGTCGATGGCGATCGACCAGGCGTTCTCCACGAACGAGACCCTCAAGACCGTCACGATCGCCGAGCGCCGACCAGGGGACTCGTTCGACGCGGTCACCTACGTGCTCAAGAACGCCCGCGTCGTGAAGATCCAGGACGGCGGCGTCGCAGAGCCGTCGCTCTTCGAACGTTTCGAACTGGTCTTCCAGACGATCGAGGGCACGTACGTGAAGCGCAACCCCGACGGCACGCCCGGTCAGGGCTTCATGTTCGCCGACGACTGGTCCGCGAGCGGCGCGTAGGCCGGACCACGGCGGCGCCGCGCCTCAGTGCGCGGTGTACCCGCCGTCGACGAGGTGGTAACTGCCCGTCACGAACGTGGCGACGTCCGAGGCGAGGAAGGCGACGAGGTGGGCGACCTCCTCCGGCGTGCCGAGGCGGTTCGTCGCGTGCTGCGCGGCGAGCGCAGCGATCCCGTCGGCGTCGAAGGCGGCCTCCACGGCGGGCGTGCGGATGAAGCCCGGGCCGACCGCGTTCACGCGGACGCCGTCGGCGGAATACTCGAGGGCGGCGTTCTTCGTGAGGCCGATCAGGCCGTGCTTGGCGGTCACGTAGGCGGCGTTCTCTGCGAGGCCCACGTAGCCGAGCATCGACGCCATGTTCACGGCCGCGCCACCGCCGTTCGCGGCGATCACCGGCAGCTGGGCGCGGAGCCCGCGGAACACGCCGCTGAGGTCGAGGTCGAGCACGCGATCCCAATCGTGGTCGGTGTAGTCGCCGATCTTCGCCGGGGCGGAGCCGATGCCGGCGTTGTTGACGGCGATCCGCAGCGGGGCGAGCGCCTGGGCGGCCTCGACGGCCTTCGCGTGGTCCTCGGCGCTCGAGGCGTCGCCGACGAACGCGGCCGCGGTGCCGCCCGCGGCCGTGATCTCCGCGACGACCGCCTCGACGGCGCCTGCGCTGATGTCGTGGACGACGACCGACGCTCCGTTCGCGGCGAGCAGCAGCGCGATCGCCTTGCCGATGCCGGAGCCGGCTCCGGTGACGATCGCGGACCGGTCTTGGACGTCGTAGCTGGCCATCTTGTCTCCTTCGGTGCTATCCGACAGGTGTCGGACTTGTGATGAATCCTACAATCGTCGGATAGTCTCCTGGGGGCGTGAAGGACGAATCGACAACGGATCCGCGCCAGGTCCGCACCCGCGAGCGCCTCGATGCGGCCGTCCTCGGCCTCGCCGCCGACGCGCCGGTCGCCGACCTGACGATGACCGCGCTCGCGCGCGAGGCGCGGGTGCACCGGTCGACGATCCACGAGTACGCGTCGTCGCCGGGCGACCTCCTCCGCCAGGCGCTGCTCGGCGAGCTCGACCGCCTCCGGGCCGGCCTGCTCGACGACCCGGCCCGCGACACCGGCGAGGCGATGCGGGAGGTGACCGGCCGGGTCCTCGAACACGTCCGTCGGCACGCGGCCATCTACCGCCGCGGCCTGGCGGCCGACTCCGGCGACGGCAGCCTCCACGGCATGCTCAGTGAGCACTTCCTCGAGTCGATCCGCAGCCTCGACCGCCAACGCCGCCTGCGCTGGCCCGATCGCGTGCCCGGCCTGCCGCAGGCCCAGCTCAAGGACGCCGCGGCGCGGTTCGTCGCGCAGGGCACCGTCGGCGCGATCCAGGGCTGGCTCGACCAACCCGACCCGACCGTCAGGTCGTTCGAGGCGCTCTACGCCCGGCTCGTGCCGGCGTGGTGGGGGAGTCGCTGAGCGGCCGGATCGCGTCCGGGTCGAACGGGTGCGCTCGCGAGGCCGCGGACGGAGCCGGGCTGCGCCCTCACGCGGCCTCGGTCGCCCCGACGAATGCGAGCAGCGCCGCGTTGACCTCGTCGTGGTGCGTCCACGGGATCATGTGGCCGCCGCCCTCGATCTCGACCGTCTGCAGGTCCGTGAGGAACTCCGGGAGTCGGCGCGCGGTCAGGTCGATCGGGGTGTTGCGGTCGAGGGTGCCCTGGATCACGAGCACCGGCACGTCGATCGCGCGCAGGTCGGGGCGGAAGTCCTCCAGCCAGGTGTCGATCACGGCCAGCGTCGCGTGGGACGAGGCCGCGTTCGCGACCTGGAGGTGCGCGGCGAGCGCGGCGTCCGAGATGCGTGCGCGGTCGATCTCGTCGAGCACGAAGAAATCGGCGAGGAGGCCCTCGAAGTAGGCGTACCGGTCGGCGCGGATCGTCGCCTTGATCTCCTCGAACACCGCGGCGTCGAGCCCCTCCGGGTTGTCGTCGGTCTTGAGTAGGAACGGCGGGATCGACCCGATCAGGACGGCGCGCTCGACCCGGCCCGAGCCGTGGGTCCGGAGATAGCGGGCGACGTCGCCGGTGCCCATCGAGAACCCGACCAGGATCGCGTCGCGGAGGTCGAGTGCTTCGATCAGCTGGTGCAGGTCGTCCGCGAAGGTGTCGTAGTCGTAGCCGCCGAGGGTGTGGCTCGACCGTCCGAAGCCGCGACGGTCGAGGGTGATCACGCGATGTCCGGCGGCCAGGAGCGCCGGACGCTGGCGCTCCCACGACTGCCCGTCGAAGGGGAAGCCGTGGATGAGGACGACCGGCTGGCCTTCGCCCTGGTCCTCGTAGGCGAGTTCGATGCGGTGGCCGTTCTCGGTACCAACGGTGATCGTGGACATGGTTCGTCTCCTGGAATCGCGCGGGGTGACGGGATCTCGCATGGTCGATGACGACTGTCATCGCCGGTGTGGTGGCGACGCTAGCAGCCGCGATGACGACTGTCATCGCCAATGGGTACGATGGGGGACAGGAGGGCGTCCATGACCACCGACGACCAACAGCTCGACCCCCGTACCCGCATGGTTCGCAGCGCCGCCCGACTCATCCGCGAGCGCGGTGTCCACGGCGTGGGCATGCGTCAGATCGCCGCCGACGCCGACGGGCCGCGCGGGTCGCTCCAGCGGTACTTCCCCGGTGGGAAGAACCAGGTGCTCACCGAGGCCGTCGACTATTCGGTTGCGAACTTCGACGCCGGGGTGTCGGCGGCGATGGCAGCGCCGGATCTGGCCGCTGCGATCGAGGCACTCGTCGGCGCCTGGCGGGAGGCCCTGCGCCGCACCGACTACACGTCGGGCTGTCCGATGGCGGCGCTCGTCGTCGACGCCTCGGCGAACGACGTCCTGCGGGAGCATGCGGCGCTTCGCCTGGGCGGCTGGTGCGACCGTGTCGCCGAGGTCTACGGCCGCTTCGGGTACGACCCGGCCGCGGCCCGCGACGAGGCGCTGCTGGTGGTGACGGCGATCGAGGGTGCCGTCCTGATGGGGCGCGCCGCGCGGACCACCGAGGCGCTCGACCTCACCGAGCGGATGCTCACCGAACGCGCGACGCGCTGACCACCCGGTCGGCACGGAGCACTTGCTGGTCACCGCGTCAACAACCGGCACCCTGGATTGCGCGCCGACGCCCCGGATTTTCGTAGGCTCCCGGCGAATGGCAGAGCACACCTCTGGTGACGGGCAGCCGACGCACCGCTGGACGCGTGCCCGCCCGTCGGTGGAATCGTCCGGACCACCCGGCCTCGCGGCGCTCCTCGACGCCGAGCGCTCCGCGCTGCGCGAGTACCACCTGCGGCTGCGCGACACCGAGGAGGCACGCGTCGAGCTGCGGCGCGGCCAGGACGGGGTGTCGACGGCAGCCCGGACCCGCCTCGATGCCGGCCGGCAGGCCTCCGGGATGCGTGGTCGCTTCCGCGCCCGCCCGGCCGACAGCGCCACCATGCTCGACGAGGCCCGCCAGCGCCGCGCCGCCCTGTCGAGCCGGCTCGAGGCCGAGAACGCACGCCTCGGTGCCGCCCAGCAGCGCCTCGCGAACGTCCGCGGCCTCGTCGACTCGATCGCGGGCCTGGAGACGGCGACGATCCAACTCGTCGAACCGATCCGCCGCAGCCCGGTGCTTCCTCCGCGCGCGGTGTACTTCGCGTCGGGCACCGCCTACGTCGATGCGAACCCGCAACGGGCGGTCGCCGACTTCCACGCTCGCGACGCCGCCGGCGAGGCCATCGGCGACCTGTGGACCCTCGAGGCGAACGAGGCGCCGTGGCTGACCACCCGGTGGCGCGCGTACTGGCGGTCGTCCGGAGATCCGTGCGCCGGTGAGGTCTACGCCGAGCAGGCCGATGCCGGATCGCGTCGGCACGCGCCGGTGTGGCTCCTCGGCACCGTGCCGCACCTCCCGAAGCCGGCCGCCGCCCTCGCGGAGGCCGCGTCGCGTACCGGCGAGCGCAACTCTCTCGCGCTCCTCGCCTTCACGGTGTCGACGGTCCTCAACGGCTGAGTCCGGCCGTCGACGGGTCCTTCGGGGTACCCGACGGAGGGCAGGTCTGGACGCGTCACACGACGGGCGTGCCGCGTTGACTTCGCGCGTCCCGGTCGACAGAGTGCCGGGCACGGTGGGTTCCCCCGGCCCGCCACGGCGCACTCCGAGCGCCCGTCCCTCCCGCTGTCCACCTGGGATCCAGACCGTGAACCTCACCCGTGTCCGCGTAGCGACCACCGTCGCCGTCACCGTCGGCGTGGCGCTGCCCACGGCCGGCGTCGCCATCGGCGTCGCCGCCTCCAGCCCGTCCGACTCGACCCCGGCCGGTTCGTCGTCGACCGTCTCCTACACCTGCGCGATCGAGCAGTTCGACCCCGCGTCCGAGGCGTACGTCCGCGCCCTCACCGACGCCGTCGGTCCGGCCACGCTCGAGCTCGGGCTTCCGGCCACGTACGACCCGGGCGACTCACTTCTCTTCCCGGGCGGCCAGGCGATCGGCGGCCGCGTCGAGGTCGACATCCCCGGCCTGGGCCTCGACGACATCCTCGATGCGCCGCCGAAGGCCGTCCAGTTCGAAGCGGCGACGGCGTCGGTCAACCTGACCGGCGCGTCCGTCGGCCGGACGAGCCTGATCTCGAAGCCGACCGCCGTCCTGCCCTGGGATGCAGCGTCGGACGTCGTCTACGGCTTCACGGTCGCGCCCTTCCCGGCGGTCCAGGACGACACCCGTCCGACGGTCACGGCCGCGCCGGGTGGGGCGGTGACGGTGGCGTTCTCGGGGCTCCAGCTCTACTTCACCACCTACGCCGCCGCGGACGGTTCGGGGACCGGTACCCGGTTCCGCTTCGACTGCGCGCCCACGGATCCGTTCAGCCTGCCGCAGCTGGCCTCCGTGCCGG
>JAVHXX010000643.1 GCA_031119595.1 Patulibacter sp.
GCGGAGGCCATCGCCCACGCCCTCAAGGACGAGGGCCTCGCCCGCAACGTCGCCTACGTGGAGCCGTTCGCGGAGGCCGACGACGTCGGCTTCGACCACCAGAACGTCCGTGGTGTGCACGTCTTCCGGGGTTCCGGGGTGCCTCCGTCGGGGAACCACTCCGTCGCGACGGTCGTCGCCCGCCACGCCGAGCTCGACCGGCCGATCCTCCTGAACTGCGGCGCCACGCCGGCGAACTGGTGGATGCACTACGAGTTCGCGCCCGTGTGTTCGTCCGAGGTGCTCGTCCTCCACGACCGCTTCGACCAGGTCGCCGACCTCGCGGTCGGAGCGCAGTCGCTCCGTGACGTGCGCGCGTTGCTCGCGCGGGGCGCCGACGCGGTGTGTGGCCTGTCGGAGGGATCGATCGCGGACCTGCCCGGCGCGACGTACGTGGGGCACGGCGTCGACGCGCACTGGGCGAACGCCACCGACCTCACCGCGCTCGAACCGCCGGAGCTCGCCGCGATCCCGCATCCGCGGGCCGTCTACGTGGGCGCGCTCTCGATGCGGATCGACGTGCCGGCGGTCCGCGCGCTCGCGCGGTCCGGGATCCACGTCGTCCTCATCGGGTTCGCCCCGACCCCCGACCTCGAGAACGCGATCGCCGTCGAACCGAACGTGCACTTCCTCGGGCCGCGCAGACCAGAGGACACGATCGGACCGCTCCTCCACGCCGATGTCGGGATCATCCCCCACACCGACGAGCCCTTCACGCACAGCATGGAGCCGCACAAGGCCTACAACTACGCCGCAGCCGGCCTGCGCACCGTCACCCTGAACACGACCACGGCACCGATCCTCGGCCCGGTCGTCGATGCCACGACCACGTCCGACGGGTTCGTCGCGGCGGTGCATGCCGCGGTGGCGCTGGGTCGTTTGCCCGCCGCCGACGTGCAGCGCGTCCGCGGGATCACCTGGGCGACGGTCGCCGAGCAACTGCTCGCGGTCGGCGAGGCCGTGCGCCGCGATCCGGCGTAGCCGAGGTCGGCGCGCGGCGCCGTGGAGGGCTCAATCCTCGTACGGGATGCGATCGATCCGCCGCACCTCGCCGAGCAGCGACCACTCGTTGCGACCGAGCCTCGCGACCGGTGCGAGCGCGTGGATGTCCGGGAGGCCGTCGTCGGCCATCACGGCGCGGTCGATCGCGATGTGCGTGACGCGGCCGAACACGACCGTCGAGTTCCCGATCTCGTGGGTGCCCGCGAGGGTGCACTCGAGGGCGACCGGGGAGCCGGCGACCCGCTCGGGGGCGACCGTCGCGCTGGGTTCGCGGGCCAGGCCGACGGCGTCGAACTCGTCGACGTCCGGCGGGTAGTTCGTGCCGCTCGCGTTGACCTCGTCGATGAGGCCCAGGGGCGTGAGGCAGACGACGAACTCGCCGGTCGCCTCGATGTTCGCGAGGGAGTCCTTCCGCCCGACGGACGTGAACTGGATCGTGGCCGGGTCGGCGGAGGCGACCGTGAAGAACGAGTGGGGGGCGAGATTCGGGACGCCGTCCGCGGACCGTGACGACACCCACGCGATCGGCCGCGGCACGATCGTGGCGGTGAGCAGGGTGTAGATCCGGCCCCAGTGGGCCGAGCCGTCGACGGGGATCTCTTCACGCACGGGGCCGAGCCTAGGGTCGCGTGGACGCCGCCGGCCGGACAGCCCGTGCCACGGCGATGCACCGGAAGAGTTGGTGACGGCGCGCACCATCTTTGCCGCCCGCTTTGGAACGGCCCGTTGCGGGGCAGGCGCGGCGGGCGTAGGTTCGATTGGTCGGCTGGTGGCGGACCTCGCCCGGCCGGCGTGGAATGCCTCTCAGCGCCCTCACGGATCTCGCCAGCGCCACCGTCACGAGCGGGGTGTTCGGCAACCCCGCACAGCCCAACATGGACACCGCCCGCGACCTGCAGGCGTTGTCGCTGTCGGTCCACATCCCGCTCGTCTGCTTCGGCATCGCGTGGCCCACGATCGTGCTGTTCGTCGAAGGGCTGTACCTGCGGACCGGCAACCCGGTCTACAAGGCGCTCGCGAAGCGCTGGTCGAAGGTCATGCTGCTGCTGTTCGCCGTCGGCGTGGTCACGGGGACGATCCTGTCGTTCGAGTTCGGGCTGCTCTGGCCCAACTTCACCGGCACGTTCGGTGGCGTGTTCGGGCTCGGGTTCACGCTCGAGGGGATCTCCTTCTTCGTCGAGGGGATCTTCATCGCGATCTACGTGTACGGCTGGGATCGCCTCACGCCGCGGCGGCACTTCCTCGCGGGCATCCCCGTCGCGCTCGCGGGCGTGACCGGCTCGCTGATGGTGATCGCCGTGAACGCGTGGATGAACCACCCCGGCGGCTTCACCCTCGACGCGTCCGGGAAGGTCGCGACCGCCGACCCGTGGGAGGCGCTCTTCGGTCGCGGATTCGTGTGGCACGAACTCGTCCACATGTACCTCGCCGGCTACCTGGTCTGCGGGTTCGTGGTCGCCGGGGTCTACGCCGCGGGCTGGATCAAGGGCCACCGGTCGGAGTA
>JAVHXX010000051.1 GCA_031119595.1 Patulibacter sp.
GTCCACGCCGAGGGCCGGGTCGACCTGGGCCGCCAGGACGAGATCGTCCGCGCCCTCGACGGCCTCGCACACGGCGAGGCCCATCTTCCCGGCCGCCCCGGCGACCCCGACGCGGATCGCCACTAGACGCCCGCGCTCTTCTCGAGGGCCTCGACGGCCGAGATGATCGCCGACGCGTTGCCGCCTTGCGCGTTGCTGAGGTCGACCTGCTTGTACGTGTCCTCGGCGTTCTTCGTGAGGCCGACCGCGAACGTCGGCGTGCCGGTCACGTTGAGCGTGGAGGCGAGCTTGTCGGCGGTGGCCAGCTTGGCCTTGATGGCGGCGTCGGGCGTCCGCGAGATGTCGGTCGCCTTCGCGCCCGCCGCCACGGAGATCTTGCGGAGGAAGTCGTCGGTGACGTAGCCGGTGCGCTCCGTGCCCTGGTTCCAGTAGAAGAGGTTCACGAAGTTCCAGGCCTTGTTCTCGGCGGCGACGCGCGTCAGCACGACGCGGCCGTCCTCGGAGTCCTGACCGAGGATGCCGACCGGCTCCATCTTGAGTGCAGCCTTGCCGGTGCGCACGAGCTGCTTGATCACGGTCGGCTGCTCGTCGAGCTCGTGGGCCTTGCAGTACGGGCACTGCACGTCGAGGAACTCGAGGATCGTGATCGGCGCCTTCGCGTTGCCGAGGACGTAGCCGCTCTGCGGGATGCCCTTGAGGAGCGTGTTCGTCTCGGTGACGCCGGCGACGGCAGCGTTCTTGTCGGCGCCGAGGCCCTTGTTCTTCTTCGAGGAATCGCCGCCGGAGGCGATCACGCCGATGATCACGACGAGGACGGCGAGGCCGATGATGCCGCCGCCGATCTGGAGGTTCCGGTTGCGCTTGGCAGCGGCGGCCGCGGCGGCCTGGGCCTGCTCGCGCTTGAGGCGCGCCTGGTTCTTCTGTTCTGCCTTGTTGGCCATCGGATCGGGTCTCGCAGTTCGGGGAAAAGGAGTGCGGTGCTCGGGACGTGAGGGTTCCGCGGGTGCGCGGCGTCACATGATGACGTGCCGCCCGGCGCAGCGTCGCACGCCGTGCATAAGCCCAGCGTCAGGTCGCGCAGGCAAATGCGACGTCGGTCCGCTTCGGGCGCACGGCGACGCCCCGAGGGGCGCCGCGTGTGCACGGAACGGCGGCCTACGCGTGGACGGCGGTCGCGAGTCCGGCGGCCTCGAGCGCGCGCTGCGCACCCTCTGCATCCGGCGCCACGCACGCCACGGCGGCGTGCTCGAGACCGCTGAGGGTCTCGCGGGCGATCTCGTGGAGCGCCTCACCGTCGACGGCGGCCACCTCGGCGGCGATCACCGCCGGATCGACGACCGGCATGCCGACGGACAGGCGTGACGAGAGCAGCGCGGCGCGGCCGCCGGCCGTCTCGAGGCCGAGGCCGAGGCGCCCGGCGACATGGTCGCGGGCCCAGGCGAGGTCGTCCGCGCCCACACCCTGCTCGGCGATCTTGCGCAGCTCGCCGGCGAGCACGTCGACGGCGATGCCGATGCGCTCGGGCCGCGTGCCGAGGTACGCGCCGAAGGCGCCGAACCCCTGCTGCAGTTCGAGGAAGGAACTCACCGAGTAGGCGAGGCCGCGGCGCTCGCGGATCTCCTGGAAGAGCCGCGACGACGGCGGGCCACCGACGACGGCGTCCAGCACCTGCAGCGCCGCACGGCGCGGACCGTGGGCGTCGAAGATCGGCACGCCGACGGCGATGTGCGTCTGCTCGGACGGCCGCTCGACGACGATCCGCCTGGGCGCGCCGTTGGGTTCGCCGCGACGTTCGTCGGTCGGAAGGGCGATCTCCGCGGCACGCCACTCCGGCAGGGTCGCGACGACCTGCTCGCAGAGCGCGTCGTGGTCGACCGCGCCGACGCCGACCCAGACCACCGGGGCGACGGCGTACCGGGCCCGGTGGAAGCCCTCGAGCGACGCGGCATCGAGTGACGCGATCGTCTCGCGGCGGCCGATGACCGGACGGCCGAGCGGCGAGTCGGGGAACAGGGCGTCGCCCATGAGCTCGAACGTGAGCTCCTCGGGCGAGTCCTCGAGCATCGCGACCTCCTCGAGCACGATCTCGCGCTCGTGGGCGACGTCCTCCTCGCGGAGGTCGGGGCGCCAGAGCACGTCGGCGATGGCGTCGACGGCGCGCTCGGCGTGTTCGGCCATCACCCACGTCGCCAGATGGGTCTGGCAGCGGTCGGTGGAGGCCGTGAGATCGGCACCGAGCTCGTCGAACAGTCGGTCGACGGCGCCCGGGCCGAACTTGGACGACCCACGGAAGAGCAGATGCTCGATCAGGTGGGCCGCCCCGGCGATCTCCGGTGCCTCGTCCACGGATCCAGCGAGGATCGTGGCACTGAGTGCTGCGGCACGCGCCCACGGCAGCGCCTCGGTCGCCACGAGGACGCCGGGAGCTACCGTCGACACGCGTACGGGCCCGGCGGCGAAGCCGGACCCGCCCGCAGGCGTTGCTGTGTTGGTCGACACCGGGGGGATCGGTGCTGGTGACTAGTTGTCGTGACCGGGGTCGCGGTCGACGCGGCCCTCACGACGGCCACGGCCACCACGATCGCGATCGCCGCCGCCACGCGGGCGGTCGCCACGGTAGCCACCGTTGCCACGGCCGCCACGGTCACCACCGCGGTCGCCGCCACGGCCGCCACCGCCGCCGCTGCCGGCAGCCGCGAGCTCACGGAGCTCGTCGGCGGTCTTGCCCACGATCTCCGGGTCGTCGGCGAGACGCAGACCGATGCGGCCGCGCTCCTTGTCGACCTCGGCTACGCGGACCTTGATCTCGTCGCCCTTGTTCAGGACGTCCTCGACGGCGTCGACACGGTTGCCCGGCGAGACGTTCGAGATGTGGATCAGGCCGTCGGTGCCCTTTGCGAGCTCGACGAACGCGCCGAACGTGGTCGTCTTGACGACCTTGCCGGTGAACTCGTCACCCAGCTCGACCTCCTTGGTGAAGCCCAGGATGCGGTCCTTGAGGGCCTCGGCCAGGTCGCCGCGAGTCGCGTAGATGTTGACGTTGCCCTCGTCGTTGACGTCGATCTGGGCCTCGAACTCCTCCTGGAGCCCGCGGATCGTCTCGCCGCCCTTGCCGATGAGCAGGCCGATCTTGTCCGGGTCGATCTTCAGCGACACGATGCGCGGCGCGTGCTCGGAGAGCTCCGCACGCGGGCCGTCGATGACGGCCTTCATCTGGCCGAGGATGTTGTTGCGGGCGTCGTTGGCCTGCGTGAGGGCATCGCGGAGGATGTCGAAGGTGACGCCCTTGATCTTGATGTCCATCTGGAGGGCGGTGATGCCCGCCGCCGTCCCGGCGACCTTGAAGTCCATGTCGCCGAGGTGGTCCTCGACGCCGGCGATGTCGGTGAGGACGACGTAGTCGTCGCCCTCCTTGATCAGGCCCATGGCGATGCCGGCGACCGGCGCGGTGACCGGGACACCCGCGGCCTGCAGGGCCATCGAGGAGGCACAGACGGAGCCCATCGACGAGGAGCCGTTCGACTCGAAGATGTCCGAGACGACGCGGATCGTGTACGGGAACGTCTCGGTGTCCGGGACGACCGCGAGGAGCGCGCGCTCGGCGAGCGCACCGTGACCGATGTCGCGGCGCTTCGGGCCACCCATGCGGCCGGCTTCACCGACCGAGAACGGCGGGAAGTTGTAGTGGTGCCAGTAGAACTTCTGGGTCTGCAGGCCGAGGGTGTCGATCCGCATCTCCTCCTTCAGCGTGCCGAGGGCCGCGACCGAGTAGGCCTGCGTCTCGCCACGGGTGAAGAGCACCGAGCCGTGCGTGCGGGGACCGACGCCGACCTCGATCGTGATCGGGCGGATCTCGGTCGTGTTGCGGCCGTCCGGGCGCTGCTTCTGGACGGCGATCCGCTCGCGGATCACCTTCTTCTCGAGGGCGGCGAACGCCTTCTTGGCGCCGGCGGCCTTCGCGCCGTGGTCCTCGGCGTCGGCCGGGCCGGCGTACTGCACGACGACGGCGTCCTTCACGGCGCCGATCGCGTCCTGGAGCTCCAGCTTGCCGCGGGTCTCGAGGGCCTTGTTCAGGTCGGCGCCGTGGGAGGCGGCGATCTGGTCGATCAGGGGCTGGTCGACGAACGGAGCCTCGAGCTCCACCTTCGGCTTGCCGAGCTTCTCGCGGAGCTCGAGCTGCACGGCGCAGATCTGCTTGATCGCGTCGTGGGCGATGTCGAGGGCGTCGAGGATCTCGGCCTCGGTGACCTCGTTGGCGCCGGCCTCGACCATCAGGATGGCCTCGGCGGTGCCGGCGACGATCAGGTCGAGGTCGGACTCCTCGAGGATCTGCGTCTCGGACGGGTTGACGACGAAGTTGCCGTCAACCTTGCCGATGCGGACCGCGCCGACCGGCTCCTGCACCGGGACGTCGGAGAGCTGCAGGGCAGCGGACGCGCCGTTCATCGCGAGGATGTCGTACGGGTGGTCGGTGTCGATCGACAGGGTGATCGCGACGAGCTGCGTCTCACGACGCCAGTTCTTCGGGAACAGCGGACGGATCGGACGGTCGATCATGCGGGCGACCAGGGTGGCCTTCTCCGAAGCGCGACCCTCGCGCTTGAAGAACGACCCGGGAATCTTGCCTGCGGAGTACATCCGCTCTTCCACCTCGACGGTGAGGGGAAGGAAGTCGATGTCGCGCTCGTTGCCGGCGGTGGCGGTGGCGAGGACCATGGTGTCGCCCTGGCGGACGACCACGGAACCACCGGCCTGGCGTGCCATGCGACCGGTCTCGAAGGAGATTTCGCTACCGGCGATGGTGACCGAGACGACGGTCGGGTTGGGAGTCATGTGTGGAGAGTTCTCTCTGGAGGGCGTCGCGGAAGTTTCGGATGAGCGCGCGCCCAGCTTCTTTGCTTACTTCTGTCTTCTGATCCGAACGTCGGCATCGTACCCGCTCCTGACCAGGAAATCGGCGGTCGGCGGGTCGGCGAAGACCGCGGGCACCCCCACGGCACCCCCGGTGATGGCCTGACGGGTTTCCCGTGCAATGCGCTCGGAGGCGGATTCGGCCCTCCGGTCGGCATCGAACCGGTCGACGTCGAGGCCCAGCGACTGCGCGAGCGCCCAGAGGTGCGGAGGGTCCTGGCGCCCCTGATCGGCCAGCAAACCTCGGGCAAACGGCCAGAACGCGCCCTGTGCGCCGGCGGCCTCGGCGGCGTGGGCGGCGCGCGCGGCCGGCTCCCCCCGCGACCGCAGGACGAAGTGGCGCAGGTCGATGCGGATCTCGAGCCCGGCGAGGCGATGGAGCGCGAGCGCGCAGTCCGGGCAGGAGAAGTCGGCGTGCACGATCACGACCGGCGCGCCGTCTGCGCCCTCGATGCGGGGTTCCCCACCGGCATGCGCGAAGGGCGAGGGCGTGGCCTCGGTGAGCGGGGATTCGTCGGCGTCGGGCGTGCCACAGCCGGCCTCACGACGCCGCTGCGCCCGCTCGGCGATCCGTGACGCTGGGCCCGGCGTACCCGGGTCGTGCGCATCCACGCTCTCTCCCGCAGCCATGAGCTCGAGGGTACCCCGGACGAGGTCTTCCCGTTCTTCGCCGACGCCTTCGCCCTCGAATCGATCACCCCGGACTTCCTCGGGTTCGAGGTGATCACGCCCGCACCGATCGAGAGCGTCACCGGGACGGTGATCCAGTACGCGATGCGCCTCCACGGCCTCCCGGTCCACTGGACGAGCGTGATCCAGCGCTGGGACCCGCCGCATGTGTTCGCGGACGTCCAGCTGCGCGGGCCGTATCGCCTGTGGCACCACACGCACCGCTTCGAGGCGCTGCCCGGCGGGAGGACCCTGATGCGCGACGACGTCCGGTACGCCCTCCCGCTGCAGCCGGTGGGGGAACTCGCGTTGCCGTTCGTGCGGCGTGACCTCGACCGGATCTTCGACTATCGGCGGGACGTCCTCCCCGAACGCCTCGCGGCGTTCCGGGCCGGCCCGCCGCAGCCGCGCGCTACTTCGCGCGGACGGTGATCGACTGGTTCTGGACGGTGCCGTCCGAGAAGCCGAGCCGCACCTTCACGGTGACGCGCTTCGCCGTCTCCCCCGCCCTCAGCGGCTTCGTGCGCTTGAGCGAACCGGCCTTCAGCCGGACGAGGAGCGTCTGACGGGCCGGCGTGCTTGCCGCGACGATCACCGACTGCGTCGAGAACGACAGTTTCGCCTTGGCCCCGGCGACCGTGAGGACCTGGAACTGCTTGCGGCTGGCCCGCGCCCGCACCACCTCGAAGCCCTTCGGGAGCGTGAGCTTCGCGGCCTGGAGCGTGCGGCCGCCGAGGTCCGAGATGCGCCACGTGAGCCCGAACTGGCTCGACAGCGTGATCGCCGAGCGCTTCGCGTCACGCGGGGCGCACGGCGACGGGATCGTGTGGCTGGAGACCTGCCGGCCCTGCGCGACGAACGAGGCGTCCCACACGGCCGCCGCGGGGCACGTCCCCGGCGAGACCTGGATCGGGCCGCCGGAGCCGCCGGTGATGTCCATGTCGAGGCGGCGCAACGGGAGGTCGGGGATCGAGTCGAACCGCACGACGATGCGGTTGTCGACCACCTGGACCACGCTGAGCACGCGCTGCGAGTAGCGGCCGGTGAAGCTCAGCCCCAGGCCGGGCAGGGACTGCCCCGGGATCCGGACGAGGTAGACGTCGCCGGGGATGGGATCGGGCGTGAGCGCGACGCGCGCCGTCGCCGTGCCGATGCGGGTCGCCGCGGAACAGATGACCGCGTTGAACTGGTCCATCGGGCAGATGTTCGTGATGTTCTTCAGGTCGACGGCGATGCCGCGCGGCAGCGTGACCGTGGCGCCGCGCAGGTTCGAGTCGCCCGCGCGGGCGTTCAGGGCGATCGAGACGTTCGGGTGGCCGAGCGGCTGCGTCTCGCCGGTCAGCGTCGCCGAGAGCGTCGGCGCGAACGGCATCGTGTCGCAGCCGTCGTAGGTGGCCTGACCGCCCGGGGTCGCCACGGCGCCGTTCTCCGACACCACGGTCGCCGAGTAGCCGAGCGGCCCGCAGCTCGACGGGTTGAGCGTGAACCCGGGCCGGTCGAAGGTCAGGGCGGCGTTGCGGACGTCGAGCGACATGCCGTGGTACGACGCCGGCAGGTCGAAGGAGACGTTGATCCCCGCGTCGGTCGGGCGCAGGTCGAAGCGGATGGGCACGACGAGGGTCCCGAGGTCGAGATCGCCGATGCGCAGGTCGAACACCGCGCTGCCACCGGCCACGGCACCCGGGGCACGGGGCGTGAGGTACACGTTCGCGGTGACGGCATGCGGGGCGCTGCCGTCACCGACGGTGAGCGTCATGCCGGCGATGCGCGTCTCCGCGCCGCAGGAGACCGCGGCGTCGCCGCTGTACGGGCACTCCGGCGTCCCGCCGATGTCGGCAAGCAGGCCGGACGGACCGGAGAGCAGCACGCTCCGCATACGCGGGGTGCGGTCCTCACGCCCGACGCCGACGGCCGTCGCACCGACTGCACCGGCGGCCCGGGTCGCCGCGGCGAGCCCGACGGAGGCGTTGAACGCGGGCCGGCTGCAGTCCTGGTTGATCGTGATCGTGGAGGCCGACGAGAACGCATTGCCGGTGACCGCGGAGGTGAGCGTGGCCACGCCGGCGTAGGCACCGCACGCAGGCGGCGTCTCGACGAGCGTGAGCGGGCCGCCCTCGCCGAGATCGAGATCGAGGTCGGAGAACGGAGCGCCGGGCAGGTGATCGAAGACGGCGTTGAGGCGTCCGTCACCGCCGGACACGAGCGAGGCGACGAGCTTCACGCGAGCCGCCCCGGGCGCCGTCGAGCCACCGGCTGCGGCCTCGACGAAGAGTGCCGGAAGGTCGCCGACGCTCGCCGGGGCCCCCGCGTAGACGGTGCCGGACAGGACGCCGCCCGCCGACGGGACGGTGACGTGGACCTGCCCGACCGCTGTTGCGGACGAGCAGCCCGACGCCTGCGCGCTCGACTCGGCGAACGCTGCCGGCGAGCAGAGGCTCAGCTCACCCGACGCGCTCCGTGCGTGGGCACCGAGCACGACCCCGTCCGGGAAGGCGACCTGCAGCCGCGAGAGCGACGCCGGCGTGACGCCGTCCGGGCCGGGGTCGACCGTGACGTCGGCGGAGAGGCCGGACGGCACGTCCGGGCGACGCTCGGACGTGTCGAAGGACACCGTGCCGGACACGTCGCCGGCCGCGCGCGACTGCGCTGCGGCAGCAGGCGTCGGAACGCCCCCGGTCGACACCAGGGCGGCGAACGCTGTCAGAAGGACCAGATGCTTGGCGGGCGAGCGGACCGCGCCATGGTATCCCGTCGGGACGAGCGGCGCACCGGTGCGCCGCGGAGCGTCACCAGCCGAGATCGGCGATGGCCTCGAGGATGAGGCTGATCGGGGGCAGCACGCCGGGGTGCTCGCCTTCCCAGGTCCAGGCGAGGGTGCCGTCCTCGGCGGTGAGGACGAGGGCACGGGTCGACATGCCGCCCGGGCCGAAGTAGACGCCGAACGCCTTGCTGGTGTCGCCCTTGGGCTCGAAGTCCGAGAGCTGACGGATGGAGACGTTCAGCTTGTCGGCGAAGGCGACCTGCGACGGCGACGCGTCGCAGGACACCGCGACGAGGGAGACGCCATGCGACGAGAGCTCCTCGGCGACCTCGTCGAGGAGCTGGAGCTGATCGGTGCAGACCGGCGAGAACGCGAACGGGTAGAAGACCAGCAGCGTGCGCTCGCCGATGACGGCGTCCTGGGTGAACTTGCCACCCTCGGCAGTGGCGAGGGTGAAACGCGGGACCGCGCTACCCGCAGGGAGAACGGCCATCGCGGCGGAAGGAGGTGGTGCGGCGCGCGCTTAGCGGCGCAGGCCGAGGTCCTTGATGAGCTTGCGGTAGCCGTCGAGGTCACGGGCCTCGAAGTACCGCAGCATGCGGCGACGCTGGCCGACGAGCATGAGGAGGCCACGACGCGAGGAGTGGTCCTTCTTGTGCGTACGCAGGTGCTCGGTGAGACCGTTGATGCGCTCCGTGAGGAGGGCGATCTGGACCTTGGTGTTCCCAGTGTCGGTCTCGCTCGTGCCGTAACGGCGGGTGAGTTCGAGCTTGCGTTCGGTCGTCAGCTGCATGCGACGGCGCAGAATAGCAGTGTCGGCGGGGCAATCGCAGTCTGCCCGGCGTCAGCTCCCGAGGACGACCTTGAGGATCTTCTCGTCACTGTTGTCCGGGACGCTGTCCTTGTCGCCGGTGTTGGTCGTCGTCATGAGCAGACCGCCGTCGGGTGTGGGCTCCACCGTGCGCAGGCGACCGTACGTCCCCGCGAAGAGCGTGGTGGTGTCCGTGAGGGTGGTGCCGCTGATCACGTGACGGTACATCCGCGTGCCCCGTTCGCAGGCGACGTAGAGCACGTCCCGCACGATCGCGATCCCGCTGCACGAGCCGTCCGCGACCGGGTAGGTCCGTTTCGGCGCCACGAACCCGGGCGTCGCGCAGCCGCCCCCGCGCTGCGAGATCGTCCCCTCGCAGTCCGGCCAGCCGTAGTTCCCGCCCTTCGTGATCAGGTTCGTCTCGTCGAGTTCGCTGTTGCCGAACTCCTGCTCCCAGAGCCGGCCTTGGGAGTCGAAGGCCAGGCCCTGCGGATTGCGGTGGCCGTAGCTCCACACGTAGGTGCCGAAGGGGTTGTCGGACGGCTTGGACCCGTCCGGGTTCAGGCGCAGGATCTTGCCGTTCAGGCTGTTCAGGTCCTGGGCGTTCGCGCCGTTCTGGGCGTCGCCCGTGGAGGCGTAGAGCTTGCCGTCGGGGCCGAACCGGAGCCGGCCGCCGTTGTGGTACTTGTTCCGCGCGATCCCGCTCAGCAGGACCTGCTCGGTCGAGGTGTCGAGTTTGCCGCCGACCAGCTTGATCCGCACGATCCGGTTGTCGGTCGGGCTGGTGTGGAACACGTACAGCCACGGGTCGCCGGTCGGGAAGGCGCTGGTCACCGCGAGGCCGAGCAGTCCGCCCTCGCCGTCGGTGCTCTGCACGTTCGGGACCGTCCCGAGCGACGTCTTCGTGCCGGTCGTGAGGTCGAGCCGCACGATGTCCTGGGCATCACGGCGCGAGTAGAGCGCGGTGCCGTCCGGGAGCGCGACGAGCCCCCACGGGATGTCGGTGTCGGTGCCGACCTGCGTGGTCGAGCAGACGGCGGTGCTGCACGACGCGCCGGTCGTCACGGTGATCGCCGCGCTGCGGGCCGACGCGTTGCCCTGGGCATCCCTCGCGAGCACGCTGTAGCGGTAGGCGGTGCGGGCGCCCAGGCCGCTGTCGGTGAAGGTGAGGTCGGCGGTGCTTCCGACCTTCGTGTCGCCGCGATAGACGTCGTAGGCCTTCACGCCGACGTCGTCCGTCGACGCGCTCCACCGGAGCGTGACCGCCGTGCCCGCCGCCGTGCCGGTGAGTCCGCCGGGGACGGTCGGGGCCTGCGTGTCGACCGAGCACTGGGGCACGGTGATGCTCGTGGTCGGACTCGCCTGCGAGACGTTGCCGGCCGCGTCGCGCGCGTTCACGTAGAGCCCCCAGACTGCGCCGGGCGTGAGGGTGACGCCGGTGGTCAGGGTCGTCCCGGACACCGATGTCATGAGCTGGCCGTCGTGGTAGACGTCGTACGCGGTGACGCCCACGGCGTCCGACGACGCGGTCCAGGTGAGCGTGGCCGAGCGACACGCGAGGGCCGAGACCTTCGGCGCGCCCGGCGGCGTCGGCGCGACGGAGTCCGAGCCCGATGCCGACGGCTGCGACCAGCGTTGGTTGGTGCCACCGTGGCACGGCCACAACTCGAGCTTCGCGCCCGGCGCCGTGCTGCCGGCGGTGACGTCGACGCACAGGCCCGAGGCGACGCCGACGATGCTCCTGGCCGCGGCGTCGTACCGCCACTGCTGGTTGGTGGCACCGTGACACGGGTACGAGATGAGCGGTGTGCCCGGCGCCGTGTTCCCGCCGTAGGCGTCGAGGCAGCGGGTCCCGGCGAAGGTGCGCAGCGTCCCCGCGGACGTCAGTTCCCATCCCTGGTTGCTGCCGCCGTGGCAGGGCCAGGTGATCACCGATGTCGCCGGCGCAGTGTCCCCGCCGGCGACGTCGGCGCAGAGCCCACTGCCGTCTCCCTTGAGCGGTCCCGGCGCGGCGCCGGCGGCACCGGGAACGCAGAGGACGGCCAGCACCGCCAGCCAGACGACGTGGACCCGGGCCGAACGCAACGCAAGCACGATGCGCCGACCCTAGATCGCGAGACGCGCCGTGTCGACGCCGCCCGGCCCTGGCCGTTCGACGAGGGGACATGGCGCCCGCTGCGGCGTCAGCTGCGGCGCGACACCCCGGCCGTGGCGAACTTCGCGAGCGTCGGGCCCGTGACCGGAACGTCGCCGAGCGCCTCATCCACGGCGGAGAGGACGTCTGGTGAGAGTTGGATCCCGGAGGCCGCCACGTTCGCGTGCACCTGCTCGGGTCGCGAGGCGCCGATGATCGCCGAGGCGAGCTCGTCACGCCGCAGCACCCAGGCGAGGGCGAGTTCGGGGAGCGAGAGTCCGGCGTCCGCGGCGACGGGACGCAGCCGCTCGACGGCCTCGAGGTTCTCGTCGCTCATGACGATCTCCATCGACGCGCTCATCGTCTCGTTCGTGAAACGCGAACCGGCCGGGAACGGCTGCCCGGGCCGGTACTTGCCGGTGAGCAGCCCCTGCGCGAGCGGCGACCACACCACGTGCGAGATGTCGTTCGCCTCGCAGAGCGCGAAGAGTTCGGCCTCCGGTGCCTGCCAGAGCATCGAGTACTGCGGCTGCGACGACACGAACAGGTCCGGGCCGGCGATGTCGAGCGCGGCCTGGATCTGCTCGACGGTCCACTCGCTGAAGCCGAGGTAGCGGGCCGTCCCGGCCGTCACCACTGCCTGCAGCGCCTCGATCGTCTCCTCGAGCGGCACGTCCGGGTCGAAGCGGTGTGCCTGGTACAGATCGATGTAATCGGTCTGGAGGCGAGCGAGCGATGCATCGACCTGCTTCGCGATCTGCGCCGCGGACAGGCCACGGTCGGCGGGATCGTCCGACATCTGGCCCCAGACCTTCGTCGCGAGGATGTACGAGTCGCGCGGCCGTGACGACAGGATCTCGCCCCACGCTGCCTCCGCCGCGCCGCGGCCGTAGACGTTCGCGGTGTCGAAGAAGTTGATGCCGGCCTCGAACGCGGCGTCGGTGCAGGCGCGGGTCTGGTCGGCTTCGATGCCGCCGGCGTAGGTGAGCCAGGACCCGAGCGAGATCTCCGAGACCTCGAGATCCGAGCTGCCGAGTGTGCGAAAGCGCATGTGCGTCTCCTGACGGTGGTGGTCCGGACGGTCCGGCGGGGCGCCGTGGTCGTCCTCGCAGCCCACGGTAGATCGCTCGGGGTCCCGCTTCCTGACCCTGCGAGGGTGTGGACCCATCCCCCGCCGGGTCCTAGCGTGGGCGTCATGTCCAGCGACGACCATCGCCTCGGGGACTTTCTCCGGGCCCGCCGGGAACGCCTCGACCCGGAGGCGGTGGGCCTGTCGGACTACGGCCGGCGTCGGGTCAAGGGGCTGCGCCGCGAGGAGCTCGCGATGCTCGCGGGCGTGAGCGCGCCGTACTACGCGCGGCTCGAGCAGGGCCGCGACACGCACCCTTCGCCCCAGATCCTCGCCGCCCTGGCGGCGGCGCTGCAGCTGGACGCCGACGCAGCCGCACATCTGCGCGCCCTCGCGGAGCCCCAGGTCGCGGAACCCCGCCGACGCACCCGGCGACCCGAACGCGTCCGTCCCGGGCTCGCCCATCTCCTGTCACGGTGGGCCGACCAGCCGGCCGTCGTGATCGGGCGACACCGCGACGTCCTCGCCGCGACACCGCTCGCGACCGTCCTGCACAGCGGCTTCGATGCCGGCCGCAACCTCGTCCGGGATGTCTTCCTGGATCCGGCCGTCCGCGCGGACTACGTCGACTGGGACGAGGTCGCACGGGGCGCGGTGGCGAGCCTGCGCGCGTCCAGCACCCACGACCCCGACGATCCGCGGCTCACCGATCTCGTCGGCGAACTCTCGATCAAGAGCCCCGAGTTCGCGGCGATGTGGGCCCGCCACGACGTGAAGGCCAAGACGAGCGGCACGAAGCGCTTCGACAACGCCTTCGTGGGACGGCTCACGCTCGAGTACGAGAGCTTCGACGTCACCGGCAGCGACGGGCAGATGCTCTACGTCTTCTTCGCCGACCCGGGCAGCGTCGACGAGCACGCGCTGGCGCTGCTCGGCGAGATCGCCTCCGGCGCCGCTACGCCTCGGACGGTGCGGTGACGGGCACCGCGCGACGCGTCGCCTCGACGTCGCGGTTCATCTGCTCGACGAGCGGCTCGATGCCGTCGAACTTCAGCTCTCCGCGGAGGCGCTCCACGAACGTGAGCGCGATGCGCTTGCCGTAGAGGTCGGCCTCGAAATCGAGGACGTAGGCCTCGATGAGCTCACCGAGGGTGGTGTGGAAGGTCGGACGGACGCCGATGTTGACGGCCGCCGCGCGGCCCTCGCCGGTGCGGCAGGCGTAGATGCCGTGCGCGGGGGTCACGAAGCGCGCGTCGGGGACGATGTTCGCGGTCGGAAAGCCGAGCTCGCGTCCGCGCTTGTCGCCGTGGACGACCTCGCCGGTGAGCTTGTACGGCGCGCCGAGGAGCTCGGCGGCGCCGCCGACGTCACCCTCGCGGAGGAGGTTGCGGATGCGGGTCGAGGACACCGGCGCGCCACCGATCTCCAGGAGCGGGGCGATGTGGACGTCGAAGCGGCCGTCGGCGGCGAGCATCGCCGCCGTGCCCTGGGCC
>JAVHXX010000644.1 GCA_031119595.1 Patulibacter sp.
GGCTCGTCCCGAGGATCGTGCCGCCCTGCTTCGCGATGCCCTGGATGTCCTTGCGACCGAGCGGGACGATGTCGCCGTCGACGACGCCGCGCCAACCGTCACGGAACCCCACGAAGTCGTGTCCGTAGATCGCGATGCCCTTGAGCACGATCGCGCGGATGACCGCGTTCAGGCCGGGGCAGTCGCCTCCGGATGTGAGGATGCCGATGCGCATGGGGAACTCCGTCGTCGGGGTGCACTGGGACATGCCCATCATGACTGACGGTGGTTCCGCATTACCATCCTGCGTGTGTCCCTCACCGTTCCGTCCTCCGCCGCCGGCGGCGTCGAGGGCGCTGCGGGGCGGGACAGCGCGGCCGTGTCGTCGATCGACGGGGCCGTCCCGCGCGTCGACGGGGCAGTCCCGCGCGTCGACACCGTCTACCGGCCTGGAGGCGCGGTGGACGTCCGCGCGACGCTCCGGCCCCTGCAGCGCGGCTCCGGTGACCCCGCCTTCCGCGTGGTCGGCGCCGACACGTGGCTCGCGCTCCGGACACCCTCCGGCCCGGCCTCGGTGCTCGTGCGCCGTGCGGGGTCGTCCTCGATCGCGGTGTCCGCCTGGGGATCGGGTGCCCCGTGGGCGGTGGAGCACGCGCCGGATCTGCTCGGACGCGGGGACGACTGGTCCTCGCTGGACGTCTCTGGGCACCCGTTCCTCGCCGACGCCCGGCACCGGCAGCCCGGGCTCCGGTTGCTCCGGACGAACACCGTCGTCGCGATGCTCGTGCCGGCGATCATGGAGCAGAAGGTGACCTCGCGCCAGGCCTGGCGCGCCTGGCGGTACCTGCTCCGCCGGTTCGGCACGCCGGCGCCAGGACCGGCTCCGTCGGACATGTTCGTCCCGCCGGACGCTGCCACCTGGTCCAGGATCCCGAGCTGGGAGTGGCACCGGTCCGGCATCGAACCCGGGCGGTCCGCCACCGTGATGCGGGCGATGCGGGTCGCGCCCGCACTCGAGCGGACGCTGACGCTGGGCCGCGGCGGGCCCGTCGTGTCCGAGCGGCTGCAGTCGGTGCCGGGCATCGGGAAGTGGACGGCGGCCGAGACCGCGCAGCGTGCCCACGGCGACCCGGACTCCCCGAGCGTGGGCGACTTCCACGTGCCGGCGCTCGTCGGGTGGGCACTGACCGGCGGGCCCGTGGACGACGACGGGATGCTCGAGCTGCTCGAACCCTGGCGTGGGCACCGGGAGCGGGTCGTGCGACTGATCTGGGGCTCGGGCTTCCGGAAGCCGGCGTTCGGGCCGCGGATCACGATCCAGGACCACCGGTTCCACTAGCGGGCCGCCGCCCGCGGTTTCGTGCGGCACGACCAAAGTCGGTCCGAACCGCGGATCGGCGTGGTTCGGATGGACTTTGGTTGTGCGTGAGCGGGCCGCACCGGTGGTCAGGGGTGGCGGGTGCCCTCGCCGGCGATCACGGCGCGGTAGCCCTCGCGGAACGACGGGGAGCGCGGGACCCAGCCCGTCGAGCGGAGCAGGGCGTTCGACAGGCGCTTGTCACCCGCTCCCTGCCGGCCGTCGGACTCGGCGCGGGGAGGCTCCGGGACGCCGAGCTCGGCGGCGAGGAACGCGGACACGTCGTCGAGCCGCGCGGGCTCGTCGTCGGTGACGAGGTACGTCGGTGCGGGGTCGTCCAGCGTCGCGAGGTGCACCAGGGCGGCGGCGGCGTCGTCGCGGTGGATCCGGTTCGTGTGCGGCGACGAGCCCTCGACCGGAGCGAGCCGAGCCGTGCCGCCCCTGACCTGCTCGATGAGCCGCTCCCGCCCGGGCCCGTACACGCCGGACAGCCGAGCGAGCACCGCACCCGGGACGCGAGAACGGAGCAGCGCCTCGGCCTCGAGCAGCACACCGGCGGTCGGGGTGGCGGCGACGGCCGGCGTCGCCTCGGTGACGGTGCTGCCGTCGTCCACGTCGTACACGGCGGTGGAGGACACCACGATCACCCGCGGAGCCGACCCCGACGCGTCGATGCCGTCCAGGACGTTCCGCAGCCCATCGACGTAGGTCGCGCGGTACTCGTCGACGTCGCGACTCCCCGCCGCCAGGGCCACGACGACGACGTCCGTGCCGGGGTCGATCGGTGCGACCTCGTGCCGGAGGTCCACCGACCGGCCGACCAGTGGGGCGGGGACGAGGTCGCCCCGGCGCCGGAGTCCGACCACGTGGTGCCCCTGCGCGGCGAAGCGGAGGCCGGTCTCGATCCCGAGGTCGCCGCAGCCGGCGATGACGATGTCCACCGCCCCATCATGGGCCCAGCGGCGCGTCAGCGGTGCTCGGACCCGTCGGGGTTCACCGCGTACCAGACCCCGCCCACGCCCTGCCCGGTGACGTCCCCGGCCTTCGTGTCCGCCGCGTACGTGTAGATCGGCCGTCCGTCGACGGTGCGGACTTCGAAGTCGCGCACCGGCACGCCCTCGCCGACCGGCGCGCGCTCGAGCTCGGCGATGCGCTCGATCGCGCGCTGCCGCCATTCGCCCGGCGGGTGCAGGTCGGCCAGGCGG
>JAVHXX010000645.1 GCA_031119595.1 Patulibacter sp.
CATCGCGCGGGTCGTGTCCGGGTCGAACCCGGTGGCGAGCCAGCGCGAGCCGAGCACCACCGTGAGGGCGACCACGACGACCGCCGCGGCCGCGGCCCAGCGCAGGTCGGCGGGACCGATCGCGAGCAGGCTGCCGAAGAGGAGCGTCTCGATGTTCGAACCCGAGTGGAAGACGTCGGAGGCGAGGACCACGCCGATCGCGAGCGCCGCGACGAGCACGAGCGCCGTGGCGGAGTCGTAGCGCTCGGTCGAGCGGCGCGTGAGCCAGGCGACCCCGGCGGCCACGAGCCCCGCCGTGCCGACCGCGCCGAGGTGCGCGGAGAAGCCGATGCCGTCGGCGAGGACGAGCCCGGGGAAGGTCGCGGTGCCGACCGCGTGCGAGAAGAACGCCAGCCCGCGCAGCACGATCCAGGTGCCGACCAGCCCGCCGGCGATCGCCAGCAGGATCACCTCGTAGGCGCCGCGCTGCACGTAGGGCAGCGCGAAGGGTCCGAGGGCGGCGATCAAGCGGGGCAGCCCTGCTTGCCGCCGGTGAACCCGCGCATCATGGCCTCGCCGTTGGCCTGCTCCATGCCGATGTAGGTGCCGGCGGGCGAGTCGACGGGGCCGAGGGTGTCGCCGTAGAGCTCGAGCTTCGCGGTGGCGCCCGTCTCCTTCGCGAGGGCGTCGGCGAGCTTCGGGTTGATCGAGCTCTCCGGGAACACGGCCTTGACGTGCTCCTTGCGCACGAGCGCGGCGAGACTCGCGAGCGCGCCCGCGGACGGCTGCGCCTGCGTCGTCTGCGACGGGATCACCGCGCCGATCACCGTGATCCCGTACCGCTTGGCGAAGTAGTTGAAGGCGTCATGGCTCGTGACGAGCTTACGCTCGGATGCCGGGATCGACGAGAGACACCGGGCGAGACGGCCGTCGAGCGCCTGCACCTTGCGCAGGTACGCGGAGGCCGCGGCCGTGAACGCCGCCTCCTTGCCCGGATCGGCGGCGATGAGGGCGTCACGGATCTCCGGGATCACGGCTTCGACGTTCTTCGGATCGTGCCACCAGTGCGGGTCGTAGGTCGAGGCCTCGGGCCCCGACTTCTCCCCGGCGACCCGGTCGACGTTCGTATCGGCCGCGGTCACGACCTTCGCGTCGCCGCCGGCCGCGCTGACGACCTTGCCCATCCAGGCATCGAGGGTGTTGCCGCTCTCGAAGACGACCTTGGCCTTCGCCACCGCAGCAACGTCGGCCGGGCGGGGCTCGTAGTCGTGCGGATCGGAGTTCGGCTGGAGGATCTGGTGGACGTCGACCGCGGACCCACCGACCTCGCGGACGATGTCGCCGAGCTGCGTCGTGGTGGCGACGACGTCGAGCGTGCCGGCAGCCGAGGCGCCCGAGCTGCCGCCGTCCGAGCCGCAGCCCGCGACGCCGACGGCGGCGAACACGGCCACCGCTGCGGCGACCAGGAACGGGGTGCGGCGGGACGAGGGCACGCGGCGAGCGGGGGAAGCCATGGGAGACAGCTTATCGAGAACAGTTCTCATTTGCGGTTCGACTCGGCCGTGACTCGGGGCGACGAGCCAGCCGACCCGTCGTGCCGGTGCGACCCACGCCGCGGAGCCCCAGAGCACAGCGGCCCGAGAACGCGCGCCACGTCGATGCGCCGGGGTGCGCCCTAGACGGGAATCGCGGCGTCGACGAGCGCCGTAGCTACGGCCAGCGACACGCCGGCGGCCGCGGGATCTCGGTCCATGCGGGCGGCCGTGGCGGCCCCGTCGTGAACGAGCGCCAGCTGCTTGGCGAGACCCTCGGGATCGGCGGCGCCCGCCTGGCCCGCGAGGTCGACGAAGACGGAGCGGACCCAGCCGCGGTAGTCGTCGGACGCCTGTTCGATCTTCGACCCGCACTGCGACTCGGCCACCGCGCTCGCGTTCGGACAGCCGCGGAACTTCGGGTCGGCGAACAGCTCGCCCTGGATCTGGAAGATGCCGAGCAGCCGCTCCCGCGGCGTCGCGAAGCGCTCCTCGAGGCAACCCGTGAGGCGCTCGCGCGAGCGCTCGTTGCGGCGCTCGAGGTACGCCCGGATGAGCTCGTCCTTGCTGCCGAAGGCGCTGTAGAGCGACGCCTTGGCGACCCCGGCCTTCTCGATCACGCGATCGATTCCGACCACATGGACGCCCTCGGCGTAGAAGAGCTCGTCGGCTGCATCGAGGAGCCGGTCGCGGGCGGAGAGCTTGGGGGTGGTCGTGGGAGCCACGACTTGACCGTACCAGACCGGTCTGTCTATAGTGCAATCCATGGACAGACAGACCTGTCTGTCGAAGCTGTTCTCCCCGTCAGGATCCGCGATGACCTCCACCACCAGCACCACCATCCGTGACGTGACGACGGCCGGCGCGTCACGGCGCGCCTCGGCCGGCGTCACCCGTCGGATCGCCTCGCCCGCCGTGGCCACGCAGGGCACCGTCGGCGCCCTGGTGCGTGACGGCCGCCGCGCCGCCGCGCCGCCGTCGCGCCCGGCGACCGTCCTGCCCGCGGCGCCCGCCTCGGAGCCCAGC
>JAVHXX010000646.1 GCA_031119595.1 Patulibacter sp.
ACCTCCTCCACCTCGGTGCGGTGGTCATCGTCGAAACGAACCCGGAAGAGGTTCGAGCTGGATTCGGTCCAGGTACCCATCAGAGGGTCATATAACGCAGAACGGGGCCGTCCCGCCAAGCGGAACGACCCCGATCCAAACAGATGTCGGCGACTACGCGAGCGCCGGAACCGCAAGGCCGCGGCAGACGGCCTCGATCTCGCTGGCAGCGCGCTCGAACTCGTCGTCGCAGAGCACGGGCGTGCCCTCGAACGGGAGGTCGCGGGCGATCTCGAGCCAGGAGCGGGTCGAGCCGAACTCGTCCTTCACGCGCACTGTGACGGGGCGCGGGATGCGGTAGGCGCGGAGCAGCAGCACGTGCAGGGGCTCGCGCGGCTTCCAGTTCAGACGGCGGACGGCGTAGGCCGGCGTCCACACGTAGAACGGGGAGAGCGCGTCGACGATGCGCGGGTCGCTGATCGTGTAGCTCGCGGTGACCTCGGCCCAGGCGCGGATGCGAACACGCTCCGGCTGGACGATGCCGCCGTGGAGGACGTGCTGGTCGGACGGCTCACCGTCGGGCCAGACGCCCTCTTCGAGCGCGCGACGCAGCTCGGGCTGGTGCGACTCACGAACGAGGTCCGCGCGCTGGTGGTCGAAACTCGGGTACAGGAAGAACCGCGAGTGGTCGAGTTTGAAGCGGTCGTCACCGGTGTTCGCGCCACCCTTGCGAAGGGTGAGCAGCTGCTCACCTTCGGCAAGCGCGCGTACAGTGACGGCCCATTCCTTGAAAGCAATCGGCATAAAGAGCGGGGGATTTGGAGGTGCGGGAGCTGCGCACAGAGAGCGGACGCAGCAGGCTTGCGACACTAACGAGTTGGTCACAAGTTTCCAAGTGGTCTGAGTTGGACAACTCGCACACAAGGACCTCGCGGTGGACGGTCGTCCGACGGCAAGGTGGTCGTCCGTCCTACGTTAGGCCGCGAAGCGGCGTCCTGAGCCGGATCTGCGCCGTATCGAAGCGTTTCAGCGCCAGCTTTGACCGTGCGCCGAACTGGCACGAATCAGGCGGTGCGGGGCGGAATGCACTTTCCGGGTGCATTGGAGAGCATGTCGCTCGAACTTGACGCCATCGGCGTCGCGGGTGGCTGGACGGACGCTCGACGCCCTGGGCTGTGAGGCGCCCCTGCGCGCTGGAGGGACCAAGCGTATGACAGCTGATACACGGGCGTCCAGATGGTGCGATGGCACTGAACCGCCCGTGAAACGACGGCAGGCCGGGACACTCCCACCCAGGGTGTCCCGGCCTTGCCGCGTCGTTCTCGCTGGAGGCCCCCGATGTCCCGACCGGGGGTTGCGATGCGCTACCCGATCAGATCAGGCGGCGATCGCTGCGAGTTCGTCGGTCTCCGCCAGATGCTGGTGCGACGGGCAGTACCCGTTGCGGTGGAGACCAGGTCGTTGACACGGTGCTCCGCGGCGCGTGAACGCCCGGCACTGGATGTGCCGACCGGCCGTCGCGGCCTCGGGGTGCTCGTCGATCCAGCGGGTGATCGCGCGCAGGTACGCCGAGATCGTGTTCCAGGCCTGGGCCTGGTGATCGATCGGGAAGTACGCGCGAACCTCCTGGAAGAGCCACCGTGAAGGGTTCTTGAAGTAGTAGCGGTCGGTGATGAGGCGCTCGGTCGCTGCCTCGCACGCCTGCAGGACGGCCTCGCGGGCCTCTGCGGCCTTGGGGGTTCCGTCCTCGCGGATGAGCGGGGCGAGTTCTCGATAGATGGCGCGGCTTAGCTGGTGCATGGTGTCCTCTCCGGGCAAGGAAGACTTTGCAGCCGCGGTGTTCGCGAGCCATGGGCCCCGCGTTAGGGCCACGTTAAGGGGTCGATGCCCCTGAAAATGGGGCATATTGCCCCGCGGGAAACTCAGTCCCAGCGCTCGTAACGAACCTGTTCGGTGACCGGATCGATCACCGTGTGCAGCCCGGTCAACGCGTCGTCCTGACCGGCCGCGTCGCGGCGCCAGTGCGCGCCTCGCTGCTCCTCGCGGTGGAGGGCCGACTTGGCGACCCAGCGCGCCATCGGGTGCTCGGACTGCGCGAGCTCGCCCAGCTGCTCCGGGGTGCGCATCACGCCGGCGAGGCGCCACACGGCGTCCCGGGTCTCGCGCGACGGCAGCGTGAGGGGGCCGGGGGAGCGGTCGTTCGTCGGGGAGGTGTCCGGGAGCGGCGGCCGGTCGAGCGCGGACCGTGCGGCGCGGGCTCCCCAGACGAGGCATTCGCTGAGGGAGTTCGAGGCGAGCCGGTTCGCGCCGTGCAGGCCGGTGCACGACGTCTCTCCGATCGCGTGGAGGCCGGGGACGGTGCTGCGGCCGTGCAGGTCGACCACGACGCCACCCATCATGTAGTGGGCAGCGGGGCTCACCGGGACGAGCTCACGGGCCGGATCCAGGCCGGCATCCCGCAGCGCGGACACGACGTTCGGGAATCGCGTCGGGTCGACCATGCGCATGTCGAGCATCACGTTCGGCGCGCCGGTCTCCTCGAGGAGCTGCGTGAT
>JAVHXX010000647.1 GCA_031119595.1 Patulibacter sp.
GACCTGCTCTACAACCTCATGCTCGAGTCGACCGGGCGCCTGCAGAAGTGCCGCATCTACGAGATGACCGACAACCCCACCGCACGTGGCACCATCGCGTACCTGATCGTCCGCGACCAGGCCCACGAGAACGCCTACGCGAAGGCGCTCGAAGCACTCGGCGTCGACTGGAAGACGCTGTTGCCGATCCCGAAGACCAATGCGGAGCGGTTCCCGGAGGTCAAGCAACTCGTCGACCTCGGCCTGCAGAGCAAGCAGTACAGCTTCGACCTCGACGGTGCGTCCGAGGCGGCGAAGATCTTCCGCGGGGCGTCCCCGTCGAAGGACGGCACCGACCTCTCCGCGACCGAGCAGGCGCCCGTCGGCGTGCCGTCGTTCATCGCGCCGGAGCGGCTCGAGGAGTTCGCGCCGGGACTCGACGCCGATCTCCTCGCGCTCATCCAGCAGACCGCGGAACTCGAGCTCGACCAGGCCGAGGCGCCGCTGTACGGCCCGGTCGCCTGACCGGGGTCAGTCGAGGCAGAACTCGTTGCCCTCGACGTCCTGCATGACGATGCACGACTCGTTGACCTCGTCCGCGAGCATCCGGCGGAACTGCGTGGCCCCGAGGGCGACGAGCCGGTCGCTCTCGGCGTCGAGGGCAGCGAGTCGTTCGTCGCCGACCATGCCGGTGCCGACGCGGACGTCGAGGTGCACGCGGTTCTTCACGACCTTGCCCTCCGGCACGCGCTGGAAGAACAGCCGCGGGCCGGCGCCGGTCGGGTCGACGCACGCGACCGCCGACCCCCGGTGCTCGGGCGGCAACGACTGGTCGAACGCGTCCCACGAGTCGAACCCGGGCGGTGGCGGTGGCACGACGTAGCCGAGCACCTCGCACCAGAACCGTGCCACCCGCTCGGGTTCCGCACAGTCGAACGTCACCTGCACCTGCCGCACCGTCGCCGTCATGGCGCCACCCTAGGCTGAACGGCGCGCAGCTGTCCTCCGTATGCTCGCGGCATGGCTGACTTCACCGCTTCCCAGGCCGCCGTCGTCCGGATCGAGCGTGCCGAGGAGGGGCGCTGGGACCTCACGGTGATCAGCGACTCCGGTGTCCGGATGGGGCACGGCGAGTACCTCTTCGACGCCGCGGACGACGATGCCGCCGGCGAGCAGGCCGCCGCGCTCGACTTCGTGCGCGACTACGGCTTCCGGTTCGAGCCCGAGGCCGTCGTGTCCGACGGGCCGGACGCCTACTGGGCCCCGCTGCTGCCGATCGACGCGCGGTAGGCCTGGCGCCGCATCACAGCGAGGCGAGCAGGCCCTCGACCCGGGAACGGATCGCGTCGCGGATCGGCCGGACGTCCTCGATCGGCAGCCCGGCCGGGTCGTCGAGCACCCAGTCCTCGTAGCGCTTGCCGGGGAAGACCGGGCAGGCGTCTCCACACCCCATGGTGACGACGACGTCGGACTCCCGCACGGTGTCGGTCTCGAGCACGGCGGGTTCCGCCCCGCCGATGTCGATGCCGTCCTCGGCCATGGCCTGCACGGCGACCGCGTTGACCCGGTCGGCCGGTTCGCTGCCCGCCGAGTACACGCGGACGCGGTCGCCGCCGAGGTGCTGCAGGTACCCCGCGGCCATCTGTGATCGTCCGGCGTTGTGCACGCACACGAACAGGACGGTCGGACGGTCGCTCACGCCAGCGCCGACGCTTCGAAGCCGATCAGCCACGTGACCCCGAAGACGTCCCGCACCGTGCCGTCCCAGTCGCCCCAGGGGCGTTCCTGGAGCGGTTCGACGATCGTCCCGTCGGTGGCGAGCTCGTCGAACCACCCGCGCAGGACGTCGGGCTCCGCGGCTCCGAGCAGCGAGAACATCAGCCCGGTCGAGGTGAAGGCGGTGTCGTCGGTGCCGGCGTCGGCCGCGAAGAGCTGCAGCCCGCCGGTGAGCTGGCCGTGCGCGACCGCGTCGGCGGGTCCGTCGTCGCGCGAGAAGTCCGCGAACGTCGCGATCCGCACCTCGCCGCCGAACACGCGCTGCCACCGGTCGAGCGCGGCGCGCGCGGTGCCGTCGAGGAGGAAGTAGGGGGAGGGCCCGCTGACGTTCATGCCCGCACCGTACCCGCTCAGACGGCGTCGCGGAGTGTGTCGAAGGTCCGACGCAGCAGCGCCGGGGCCGGCTCGTCGGTGACGGACCACCGCGTGATCGCGACGTCGAAGCACCCGAGGGACGCCTGCACGAGGACGGCGGCACGGAGCTCGGCGTCGGCGGTACCGAACCGGGCGGCCACGAGCGGCGTGAGGACCTCGGCCCACGCCAGGTGCTTCTCGAGGTTCCTGGCCCGCAACGACGGCGTCGACATCATCACCCGGACCGATCGACGGCCGTACTCGACGTCCTCGTCGGCGCGGACCATCATCCCGGCGAAGGCCTCGCGCAGGGACTCCCACACGGGCTCGGTCGCGGGACCATGCCCCGAGTCTCGCGTCGGGCACCCTGCATTCTATCGGTCGACGCAACACCCTTAGCGAAGGTGTTTCATCGTGTCATTG
>JAVHXX010000052.1:0-9768 GCA_031119595.1 Patulibacter sp.
TAGCCGCGGAGAGGAAATCGTCGATCAGCACGGCTCCGTTCGAGCCGCGCGGCGGGCAACGCATCCTGACTCCGGTGGAAGTTCCGAGGACTTCATCGCGGTGCAGGCCTACGCGAACCGGACAGGCCGCGCCTGACGCGGGCCTCGGGGCGACCGACCGAGTTCGGCCGCGAACGTGTCCTCACGACGGAAGCGGCTAGCCTTCCTGGCCGAAGGTCGCGCGTCCGCCGGCCGTAGAAGACACGCTCATGCGTCGCCGTCGTCCTTGCAGCCGCGCGCTTCGTTTGCGCGACCGGAGACGACCTTGGCTGGCAACAACAAAACGACGTTCGCGAAGATGAGCCGCGAGGCCAAGGTGCGCGAGAAGCGCCAGGCGACCATCCTGCGCAAGGAGCAGCGTCAGCGGGACCGCGAAGCCGGCATCGTGATCGAGCATCAGGTCGAAGACCTCAGTCACCTCGACGTCGCGGTCGTCCAAGGCGTCGAGCCCGAGGGCGGCGCAACGCGGTAACGCACGGGCACTACCACCTAGCCGAAATGCCGTGCAAGGCGGTCGGGTGGTGGTCAACAGCGGTAGAGCGCCGGTTCCGGGCTCGATACGTTGCTTTCCAACGGATGCCGGGTTTGAACGTGTCCCTCGTCGCTCGCCCCGCCGCGGCCACGGGCGCTCCCGCAACGGCGGCGGCGTCCGCTCCGTGACTGTCGATGTCCGCCCGCGCCCGTGCCACGCGCCGCTCGGCGACCGGCGCGTGCCTAGTGTCCCCTGGACCCAATCGATTGGTGGACGACGATGTTCGACCCCAAGTTTCAGACCCCCGAAGAGATCTTCTCGTTCAAGCTCGGCACCGCGCTGAGCATGGAGAAGACCTCGCTCGAACTCCTGGGCACGCTGCAGGAGAAGACCAACCGCGACGAGCTGCGCGCCGCGTTCGCCGAGCACGCCCGCGAGACCGAGCAGCACATCACCAACGTGCAGCAGGCGTTTGAGCTCCTCGGCGAGGACGCCAGCGAGAACACGTCGCCGGCGGTGGAGGGACTCGCGAGGGAAGGCGAGCACGCGATCAAGAAGACGGACGACACGATCGTCGACGCCGTCCTGCTCGACGGCGCCCGCGCGGTCGAGCACCACGAGATCGCGGTCTACGAGACGCTCGTCGACAATGCACGCGCACGCGGCCGCGACGACGTCGCTGCGCTCCTGCAGCGCAACCTCGACGACGAGCGCAACGCCATCAAGCTCGTGAACGAGCTCGGCAGCCGGATCGCGCGCCAAGGGTACGCCGTTCCGTCCGCAGCGTAAACGAGAAGCGGCTCTCTCCATTTCACTGCTCGCCGGCGTTGACGGCATGCTCGATTTCCTGGGCGGTGTCCGAAGGTGACCTTGAATCACGTCCGTTTCGGCAGCGGGAGCCCTCTCCTGCTCGTGCACGGCCTCGGCGCGGGCTGGCGGTCCTGGACGCCCGTCATCGACGAGCTGGCGGCACGCCGCGAGGTGATCGCCGTCGACCTGCCCGGGTTCGGCGAGACCCCGCCGCTGGGTGGCGAGGTCTCGATCGCGACGCTGACCAACGCAGTGGCGGACTTCATCGACGAGCAGGGCTTGGACGCGGTCGCCACGGTCGGGCATTCGATGGGCGGCCGGATCGTGCTTGAGCTCGCCCGCCGCGGCGTCGGCGGCGACGCGGTAGCGCTGGATCCCGGCGGGTTCTGGACCGACCGCGAACTCGCGATCTTCAGCGCCACGCTGCGACCCTCCATAGCACTGGTACGAACCGTGCGACGAGCGCTGCCGGCGCTCCTGGGCAACACAGTGGGGCGAACCGCGCTGCTGGCGCAGCTCTCCGCGCACCCGTGGGCGCTCTCGCCAGAGACGGTGCTGCCCGATGTACGAGGCTTGGCCGACGCGCCGGCGACCGGCGCCGCCCTGGACGCGCTGACCACAGGCCCCAAACAAGGCGGCGCCGCAGCAGGCACCGTCCCCGGCCGGCTCACGATCGGCTGGGGACGCCGCGACCTCGTGACCGTGCCCAGACAGGCACGCCGGGCCATCCAAGCGTTCCCCGACGCGCAACTGCACTGGTTCCGCCGATGCGGCCACTTCCCACAATGGGACGCGCCGCAAGAAGCGATCCACCTCATCCTCAACAGCACCGGCTAAAAAGCCAGCACTCGAATCCCGCCGGATCGAGACCGCTCATTCCCACCGACCGAGAGCGCCGGCTGGAACGACGGTGCCCGGCAGGATCGCCCGGTGTCTGCGGTTTCGCGGGATTCGACATGAACAGCTTGCGGTGTCGACTCGGAGTCGGGTCCGCAATACCCAACCTGACATAACGTGCATTATCGAGCGCACATGCAAAGGTTCGCGAGAATCGACAGCCGGTGTCGATGTCCGACGTCTTGAATCGCGGGCCTTCGTTCCAGCCAGAGCCGCATGCCGGCCGAGAACCCGGAGCCGCCCGCTGTCGCGTCGGGTAGCGTCGAACCATGAGCCGCGTTGACTTCTTCTCGTCGTCCGATCGTTCCGAACTCGCTGAAGAACTCGGGCAGGCGTTCGACGAACTTGGCCTCGATGACGTGCAGAAGATCGAACCGACGCCGGCGGAGGCACTACTCAGCGTTCGGTTCATCGACGACGTGGCCGAACCTGACCTCGCAGCACGCGCGGAGGCGCTGCAGGTGACGCTGGCTTCGCTCCTCACAGGTGGGCCGGATCTGACCTTCGAGGTCGTCGCCACGTAGCCGGCGACATCTCCACCGGCGGTGAACGCGGCTGGATCGGTCATCGACCGAGAGACCCACGACGACCGACCGGCGATCACGTCGAGGTTGCCCCGCCGACGCCCGCACGTAGGCTGACGCCATGCTGCCGACCGAACACCTCGCCGCGTTCCTGATCACGTCGGCCGTCATCATCGGCGTCCCCGGACCGAGCGTGCTGTTCACGATCTCGCGATCGATCGCGTTGGGGCGTCGAGCCGGGCTGGCGACGGTCGTCGGTAACGCCGCCGGCGTGTACGTCCAGGTGATCTTCGTGGCGTTCGGCCTCGGCGCGATCGTCGAGCGTTCGGTCGCGGTGTTCACGGTGATCAAGCTCGCCGGCGCGCTGTACCTGATGTATCTGGGTGTGCAGGCGTTTCGTCACCGGCGCAACCTGGCCGGTTCGCTCGACCAGCCGGTCTCGCCCAAGTCCGTGCGCCGCATCATCCGCGAAGGGTTCTGGGTCGGCATCGCCAACCCGAAGTCGATCGTGGCGTTCGTCGCGCTCCTCCCGCAATTCGTCAGCGAAGCGCACGGCCACGTGCCCGAGCAGATGTTGCTGCTCGGCGTGATGTGGCTGGCCATCGGACTCGTCCTCGACGGGACCTGGGCCCTGCTGGCCGGAACGGCTCGCGAGTGGTTCTCGGGCTCGCCTCGGCGCCTCGCGGCGATCGGCGGCATCGGTGGCGCGACGATGGTCGGCATCGGCGTCTCCCTCGCGGTCAGCGGCCGCAAGGACTGAGCCCCGCACCGCGAACGGCTTTGCGGTCGACCGGGGGACGCGCGAAATCGCCCTGAGCAGGGATTTCCACGAAATCCGGTTCCGGAGTTCCACCTCCGCAGACAGTTCTCTACGTTGCGTGTCGCAGAGTCGCGGCCCTCTCGTCCCCACCGATCCACCCGGCCGCACCGGAGTCCCCATGTCCCTGTCCCGTTCCACGGCGACGCGAGCCCTTGCGCTCGCGGGCGCCGCACTCGTCGCTGCCGTGACCGCCCCCGCCGCGCACGCCCTCACCGCCGAAGAGACGTTCCTCATCAACCTGCCGACGAGCGTCACCGAGACGGTCACCCGCGACGACAACCCGGTCTACCCGACGGTCTGTCCGAAGTTCAACGTGGTCGTCGCCCGCGGCACCGACCAGTCCCCGAACCAGGACGCCGGCCTCGACGGCGAGCCGTACTACACCGGCAGCGTCTACCGCTACGGACCCGACTCGGCCGCCGGCGTCTGGTGGCGCATCGCCAGCGAGATGTACTTCCCCGTGGACGTCCCGGCGAACGCACCGAAGCTGACCGCGGCGACGCAGATGCTGCGCACCGACCTCACGTACCCGGCATCGACCGACTTCCCGAACAGCACGCCGGCCGGGACGAAGAACCTGATCCGCTACCTCAACCGCATCAACGTGGCCTGCCCGTCGACGAAGTTCGTGCTGCTGGGCTACTCCCAGGGCTCGATGGTCATCGGCGACACCCTCTCGCCGCCGAGCAAGCGCACCCTGTGGTTCTCCGGGATCGACCAGCTCACCACGGCCACCACCAACGCGGTCGTCGCGGTGGGGCTCATCGCCAACCCGGGCTTCAACCCGAAGCAGACCAACCGCAACCAGGCCGACTACTCACAGCCCGTGATCTCGGGCACGTTCCGCAACGGGACCTACTTCGACACCAACAAGCTGATGAACGACGGCAACTTCAACCCCGCCTACTCGGGGATCAACGTCCGCAGCGCTGCGGCGTACCCCGTGAAGGCCCTGCCGTCGCCGCTGTTCGCGGGCACGGTGGCGTCCGACTACACGATCAACCCCGCCCTCACCACGGACGTCGGCGCGAAGATCCGCGACTACTGCAAGTCGCGCGACTACGTCTGCCAGAACGGCAACTCGCAGAGCTCGCCCTACTACCACGAGCTCTACAAGACCGAGACGACCCACAAGAAGAACCTCGCCGTGTTCGCGATCGAGAAGCTCAAGCCGCTGCTCTGAGCCCGTCGGGCGGCCCCGCCGCCGTCGCCGTTCCCCGCGCCGCCGTCCGGTGGCCGGGGAACGGCGGCCCTCGCCGGAGCATCGGTCGACGGGCCACGGCTACGTCGCGAGGCCCCACCCCGCCCGGGCCCGGCCCCTCCCCGCAGTTGACCGCGGCGCCGCCGATGCGCAGGATGTCGGCATGTCCTCCGACGTGTCCTCGATCCACGACCTCAGCTACACGACCAACCGCGGCGAGGTCGTGCCGCTCTCGCGGTTCGAGGGCCAGCCGCTGCTCATCGTGAACACGGCGACCAAGTGCGGCCTCGCCCCACAGCTGCGTTCGCTCGAACAGCTCCACCAGACGTACGGCCCGCGCGGCCTCGCGGTGATCGGCTTCCCGTGCGGCCAGTTCCTGAACCAGGAGCCCGGCGACGACGAGCAGATCGCGCAGGCATGCGACCTGAACTTCGGCGTCACCTTCCCGCTGTCGTCGAAGGTCGACGTCAACGGCGCCGACGCGGACCCGATCTTCACGTTCCTCAAGAGCTTCGGCCCGAGCCGCTTCGGTGAGCGCATCAAGTGGAACTTCACGAAGTTCCTCGTCTCCCCGGACGGCACCGAGGTGAAGCGCGTCGCGCCGCAGTCGAGCCCGAAGCAGCTCGTGCCGCAGATCGAGGCGTGGCTGCCGCAGACGGCCGACACGGCTCGCTGACCGCGGCCTCCCGCCCGCCCCTGCCCGGGCACGAAGCGGACACCGCCACTTCAAATCCCGTGAGGTAAACCGATTAGACCACCATGGCCCTCCGCTCATGGTTCTCGTCCGGCCCTCTACGAACGGCTGCGCTGATCGCTGCGCCCGCCGCCGCGCTCGCGTTGGCGCCGGCCGGTGCCCGGGCGACCGCCGCCACCGACCAGCGGTGCGTCTCCCCGTCGCAGCTCGTCAACGGCAGTTTCGAGGTCCCGCGGGTCGCCGAAGGCAGCGGCCAGGTCTACCCCGCCGCCGCGAACTCGCAGCACCCCGAGCCCGGCATCGGCTGGAGCACCATCACGAACGACCCGCAGTTCGACACCGACGCCGAGCGGATCCTCGAGATCTGGGGCCCGGAATCAGGCAACGCGCAGGCCGATGACGGCGACCAGTTCGCCGAGATGGCTGCGAACCACGCCAGCACGCTCTTCCAGGACATCGCGACGATCCCCGGGACGACCATGCACTGGCGTCTCGCGCATCGCGCCCGTGAAGGCTACGGCGGGCCCGACGTGATGCACCTCGACATCGGCGCACCAGGCGGCCCCTACGACACCCAGGTCGCGCACAACGCCGCCGACGGCTCGAGCACCGAGAACGACACGACCGAGATCGCGGACACCGACGACGCCTGGGGCCACTGGTCGGGCAGCTACACCGTGCCCGCGGGCCAGACGACGACCCGCTTCGCGTTCGCGTACGTCTCGTCGACCTCCGGCGACGGCGGCGGCAACTGGCTCGACGGCGTGGTGTTCACGCTTCCCGCGACCGCCTGCGACGACACGGCCACGGTCGCCCAGAACGGCACCGTCGACATCGACGTCGCCGCGAACGATCCCGGCGACGAGGTCGTCGTGTCGAACCCGCACGGCGCCTCGCACGGCACCGTGGCGATGGTCGGCGGCAAGGTCCGGTACATCCCGGCAAACGGCTACTCCGGCGCCGACAGCTTCACCTACACCCTCACCGACGGCGCCGGCTCCACCGACACCGCCAACGTGGCGGTCACCGTCGTTCCGCCGCCCGTCGCCACCGCCAAGACGAGCACGGGAGCCGGCACGGCCCAGCAGTCGGCGTCGGTCACCGTCCTGGCCGGCCAAACCCTCAAACTCGTGGACGACGGCGACCCGGTCGACTCGATCCTGGTCCCCGGCAAGGGCACCTTCAGCGTGGCGCCGTCGGGCGACACACTCCTCTTCCAGCCGGTCGCCGGCTACACCGGTTCGCCGACCCCCGCCACCTACAAGGTCACCGACGCGTTCGGTGGCACCGCCAGCTCCACGTACGCCCCGACGGTCACGCTTCCCGCGGCGCCGTCGGCACCGGCCAAGACCAGCACCGGGACCGGGACCGCCGCGCAGACCGCGACCTTCAGCATCCCGAGCGGCGGCTCGGTCCGGCTGCGTGACGGCAACAGCTCGGTCACCAGCCTCGAGGTGACGGGCCAGGGCAGCTACGCGCTCGACACCGACACGGGCATCGTGACCTTCACCCCGGTCCTCGGCTTCCACGGGCCCGCCACCCCGATCACGTACCGCGTCACCGACGCCTACGAGCAGTCGACCGACGGCACCTACACGCCGACCGTGACCTCCCCCACCGGCCCGAGCGCGCCGGCCAAGACGAGCACCGGAACCGGCACGGCGACGCAGACGGTCACCCTCGCGGCCCCGACCGGCGGGCACGTCCGCCTCTACGACGGCACGACCGAGGTGACGACGCTGACCGTCACCGGCGAGGGCACCTACACGCTGAACACCACGACGAACGTCGTCTCGTTCGTGCCGGTGCTCGGGTTCCACGGCACCGCGAGCTCCGTCGCCTACCGCGTCACCGACGCCTACGGTCAGACCACCGACGGCACCTACGCGCCGTCGGTGACCTCGCCGGCACCGCCGCTCGTCGACGACGTCCTGCTCAGCGGGACCGGCGTGGCGCCGGAGACCGACACGCTTCCGATCCCGACGGGCGGGCACGTCCGCCTGCTCGACGGCACGACGCCCGCGACGACGGTGACGGTGCCGAACAAGGGCACGTTCGTGCTCGACACCGCGACGGGCGTCGTGACGTTCACGCCCGTGCTCGGCTTCGCGGGCACGGCGGCGATCAGCTTCCGCGTCACCGACGCCTACGGCCAGGACGTGGATGCGGAGCTCGCGGCCGTCGTCGTCGCGCCGGCGCGTCCGACCCCGACGGCGAAGACCTCCACGGGCGTCGGCACGACGCCCCAGAGCGTGACCGTGACGCTGCCGGACGGCGGACGGATCGAACTCATGATCGACGACCTCCCCTCGCCCACCCTCGACGTCCCGGGCAAGGGCACGTTCTCGGCCGACCGCACCACCGGGAAGATCACGTTCACCGCAGTGAACGGCTATGTCGGCGCGGTCCCCGCGGTGACGTATCGCGTGACCGACGCCTACGAGCACTTCGGCACCGCGACCTACACCGCCACCGTCACGGCGCCGCCGGTGCCCGCGCCGGCGAGCGAATCGACGACCGGCCCCGCGGCGACCGCGCAGTCCGTCGCGATCCCGATCCCGACCGGCGGATCGATCACGCTCCTCGGCGATGACGACCAGCCCGTCGACACGGTGACGGTCGCGGGCCAGGGCACGTACACCCTCGACCGCACCACCGGCCAGATCACGTTCACGCCGGTGGCCGGGTTCTCCGGCACCGCGCGCTCGGCCCGGTTCGCCGTCACCGACGCGTACGGTCAGCGCGGCATCGCGACCTTCGCGGCGACCGTCGCACCGCCGGTGGTGACCCCGGCCCCGCCGGCCGCCACGCCGACGCCCGCGTCGAGCCCGGCGGCCGCACCGCCCGCTGCCGTGTGCACGCGTACGCGCACGATCACGCTGCACTGGACCGTGCCGGGCGTGACGCTGAAGAAGGTCGTCGTGACCGTCGACGGCAAGACGGTCCGCTCGCTCGCCGGGTCGAAGCGCTCCACCTCCGTGACGCTCAAGGCCGTCGGCCCGCAGCGATTCACCGTGAAGATCACCGGCACGGCGAAGAGCGGGGCGAAGTACGTCAGCGTCCGCGACTACCGCCTATGCAACCCGAACTACGAGTTCGTCGACGTCAAGTCGCTGCGCCTCAAGAAGCAGAAGTGACCCGCGGGGAGGGCCTGCGGTGCACGCCACCGCAGGCTCTCCCCGCCGCCTCAGAGCGCGCGCACGATCCGCGCCGGGTTGCCGGCGACGAGCGTGCGCGGCGGCACGTTCCGGGTGACCACGGCGCCTGCGCCGACGACGGCGTCCTCGCCGATCGTGACGCCCTGCAGGACCGTCGCGCCGGCGCCGATCCAGACGCCGCGACCGATGCGGATCGGTGCGGTCGTGATCGCGCTGCGCCTCGTCTCGGGGTCGAGCGGATGCCCGCTGCTGATGAGCTGCACGTTCGGGCCGATCATCACGTCGTCGCCGATGTCGATGCCGCCGAGGTCCATCGCGGTACAGCCCTGGTTGACGAACACGTTCCGGCCGAACCGCAGGTTCGTCCCGCCGTCGACGTGCAACGGCGGCAGCACCCGCACGTGCTCGTCGACCGCGTGTCCGGTCAGCTCCTCGAGGGCCGCCCGCATCGCCACGAAGTCGCCAGGCACGAGCGCGTTGAGCCGTCCCACGATCGGCCACGCCCGCGCGACCGCAGCAGCCATCGCGCTCGTCTCCGGGCGGCGGTGCACCGTCACGGATTCGGGCGGCGTGAGCGTCGGATCGTCGGGGTCGGCCATGGGGCCCAGCTTGCCGGACGCTGCGGCCGACCCCCCGCCCTCAGTCGAGCAGCTCGACGTAGCCCTCCGTGCCGTGGACGCGGATCCGCTGGCCGTCGCGGATGTGCTGCGTCGCCCGTTCCACGCCGACGACCGCCGGCAACCCGTACTCCCGGGCGATCACCGCACCGTGGGTCATGAGGCCACCGACTTCGGTCACGAGCCCGGCGACCGTGACGAACACGGGCGTCCAGCTCGGATCCGTGAACGCGGTGACGAGGATGTCGCCCGGTTCCAGGACGGCGTCGGCCACGTCGAGCACCACGCGCGCCCGGCCCTCGACCGCCCCGCTCGACACCGGCAGACCGACGAGCGCGCCCTCCGGGACGTCGTCGCGACCGTAGGACGCCGAGACCACCTCGCCGTCGGAGGTCAGGACGCGCGGCGGCGTGAGCGCCTCGTACCGACGATGGGCCTCGATGCGGCGGTCGACGAGGCCGAGATCCGCGATTCCGTCGCGCGATACCGCCTCGAGCTCCTCGAACCGCAGGTGGAGGCTGTCCTCGCGCGAGCGT
>JAVHXX010000052.1:9778-13783 GCA_031119595.1 Patulibacter sp.
AGCGTAGGACGCCCTCGTCGACGAGACGGTCGACCTCCCGCATGAGCGTCTCCTTCCAGACGGCGTACCGCTGGACGATCCCGAACTTCGGGAACTCCCGATAGCCCGTGAACGTGCGCAGACGGTCGATCATGGCCGCCGTCTCCTCGGCCTTCGCGTCGCCGTCCGGAAGCGCTCGGAGGCGGTCGAGCAGCTCGGCCGCCTTTGCGTCCGCCTGCTGTCGCCCGGCTTCGAATCGCCGAGCACCCTCACCCTGGGTGAAGTTGCGGACGTTCCCGAGGATCGCGGGCACGAGGGCGACCGGGTGCTCGGCCCATCGGGGCCGTGTGATGTCGATCTCCCCCACGCACCGCACGCCGTATCGGTCGAGGAATCCGGTGATGGCATCGCGGACCTCGGCCCCGCCGGGGAGCGCTGGGAGTTCGTCGAGGAAGGCGTTGCCGGCCGCGGCGTCGAGGAAGGCGATCACCTCCGGATGCGGCCGGACCGCGTCGGCGACGTCGAGCAGCGCGAGCCCCATCTCCGCGGTGACGTTGCCCGGCACCGACAGGGCGAGGGTGTCCGCGGGGTTCTTCTCACCGAGCCAGTCCCCGAGGTGGTCGTTGAGCCACCACGTGGCCTCCATCCCGGCCATGATCACCTGGAGGTTGCGCGGCTCGAACGTGATCCGCTTGAGCGTGCCGATGTCCTCGCGGACGAAGTCGAACGCCGCAGGCCCGGAGACGGCCCGCGCCTCGCGCGCTGCCTGCTCCACCGACGCCTCGGTGTTCGCGATCAGCTCCTCGACGATGCCGGCGTCGGTGGCCAGGGGCGTCGCGGGCGGGGCTCCGCCGGGCGGTGTCAGGCCCGCGGCCGCGCCCTCCTGCTCGGGGACGAACCCGCGGTCGACCACCGACTGCAGCGCGCCGCCGATCAGCGGATCGGACTTGCCCAGCGCCGCCACGACCGCCTCGCGCGCGGCACGGTCGGCGAGCCGCGGCGCGACGTCGACGAACAGCCGCCCGGCCGCCTCGTACATGCGCGGCGCTGCCGTCATCTGGAACAGCGAGAGCCCGAGCGGCTTCATCGGGTCGGTCATCATCTGCTGGTGTCCGACGGACACGTACACGTGCGGGTCGTCGTCGCCCGCGTCGGGGACCGGGAAGAGCGTGGTGATCGGCCGGGTCTGCACGACCGCGAACGCATCGCCCGCCAGACACCACTCGATGTCCTGTGGGGCGCCCATCGCGCCCTCGATCCGGCGACCGAGCGCCGCGAGCCGCAACACCTGGTCGTCCGAGAGCGGCGATCCCCCATCGATGTCCGTCCGGTCTTCGATGGTGCGGCCACGCACCCTCACCCCGCTCGGCGTGACGAGCCCCGACACCAGCGCGTCCCCGAGCCCCGCCACCGCCTCGATCGACACGACGGTGCGGTCGCCGTTGATCGGGTCGGCGGTGAACATCACCCCGGACGCATCCGCGGCCACCATCCGTTGGACCACGACGGCCATCTCGACGCCACCGTGCTCGAAACCGCCCTGCAGCCGGTACGTGATCGCCGCCTCCGTGAACAGCGACGCCCAGCACCGGCGGATCGCGTCCAGGATCGCACCGGACCCCACGACGCCGAGCATCGTGTCGTGTTGGCCCGCGAACGACGCGCCGGCGGAGTCCTCGGCGGTGGCGCTCGATCGGACCGCGTACGCGCCGTCGACGCCGAGGCGTTCGACCGCCGCGGCGATGGCCTCTCCCACGTCGTCCGGGATGTCGACGCCCTCGATCTCGGCCCGGAGCTGCGTGCCGAGATCGCGGACCGCGGCGTGCGCCTCGGCCGGCGTGAGGGCGAGCTGTTCGACCAGCGACGCCACCTCGGGAGCCGCGAGCACGGCGCGCCGGTACGCCGCCGTGGTGACGCAGAACCCCGCCGGCGCGTCGACGCCATCGAGCCGCAGCAACGCCCCGAGCTGCGCCCCCTTTCCCCCGACCAGCGCCGTCTGCGATCCATCGACCGCCGTCAGCTCGACCACCGTCGACTCGTCTTCCGTACCCATGCGTTCCACCCTTCCGCGTTTGCGGCGAGCGAGTATGGGGCAAGGCCGGGCCTTGAAACAAGCCCCCATCCTCGCGATACTTTTGATGTGGAGAGGGCAATCCGCGACTGGTTCGCCGCCCTTGCCGAGCCCTCCGTCGGAGGCGCTAGAGTCGATCGGGCTGTGTCGCACCACACCTTCCTCTAGCCCCGTCCGCCGCCGCGCTGCCCTCGCGCCGCGCCCGCCGACCTCTTCGCTCCCGCGCGCCTCCGGCGCCCAGCGGTCGAGCGTCCTCTCGACGACGGAAGTCTCCGCATGCAGTCCTCCTTGATCGCGCCCGACGGCGCGCCATTGCCGGCCCGGCCGGCCACCATCACCGCCCACACCCACCTCCGCGCGTCGCGGGTCACCAAGAGCTTCGGCGAGGGCGCGGTCCTCGCCGACATCTCCGTCACGGCCCGTGCCGGCGACTGCCTCGCGATCATCGGCGACAACGGCGTCGGCAAGTCGACGCTGCTGCGCGTCCTCGCCGGCGCGCTGCCTGCGGACGAAGGCGAGGTGACGTGCACCACCACGCGCTCGCTCGTGGACCAGGAACTCGTCGCGCCGCCCGGGACGACCGTCGGCGACCTCCTCGAGGCTGCGCTCGCGCCGTCACGCGAGGCGATCGCGGTCCTCGAACGGGCCACGAGCCAGGACGTCCGCGACGGCGACGAGGTCGAGGCCGCGCTTGCGCAGGTCGACGCGATCGACGCCTGGAACGCCGAGCGCCGACTCACCGCAGATCTCCTGCAGTCCGGGGTCGCCCAGCCCGCGGAGACCCTCCTCGAGGCGCTTTCGCCCGGGCAGCGGTACCGGCTCCGGCTCGCCTGCGCGATGCACGTCCCTGGCGGAGCCGTGTTCCTCGACGAGCCGAGCAACCACCTCGACGACGTCTCCCTCGACCGGCTGGCCCGCCGCATCGCGGACCACGACGGCATCGTGATCCTCGTGAGCCACGACCGCTGGCTCCTCGGCCGCGTCGCGACGTCGTTCCTCGACCTCGACCCCGGCTCCGAGGACGGGCCGCGTGCGTTCCGTGGGACGTTCGCGGAACTCCGCGCCGAGCGGTCGAGGGCGCGGGCCCGGTGGCGCGACGCCTACGACGCCAACCTCGTGGAGACCGAGCGCCTCGAGGACGAACTCGCCCGGGCCCGGTCCGCGACGCCCGACGCGTGGCGACCGGAGAAGGGCACGGGTCGCCACCAACGCGCAAGCCGCGCTGGCGGTGGCGTTCGCATGCTCAATCGTCGGCTCGACGAGGTCCGGGACGCACGGCCGCCGGTGCCACCGGAGCCGCTGCGGTTCGAGCTGCCCAGGCTCGAGGCGGCTGCCGACACCCTCATCACCGCGACCGATCTCGAACTCCGAGGCCGCGTGCGGCAGCCCGCCGGCGAGCCGCTCGTCCTCGGGCCGGGCGGCCGGCTGCTCATGACCGGAGCCAACGGCGCCGGCAAGTCGAGCCTGCTCGCGCTGCTCGCCGGCGCGACGACGCCAGACGCCGGCTCGGTCGTCCGCGACGAGGCCGCGCGAATCGGCTGGCTCCGGCAGGAGCCGGTGTTGCCGCCTCGGGCCTCGGCGCTCGACCACCTCGCGCCGCTCGACGACGAGGACGTGCTCCGCGAGCGGCTCCTGCGCACGGGGCTCCTCACGGAGCGCGACCTCGACCGCCCGCTCGGCGTGCTCTCCGTGGGCCAGCGACAGCGTGTGGCGATCGCCGAGGTCCTCCTCAGGCGGCCGTCCGTGCTGCTCCTCGACGAGCCGACGAACCACCTCTCGGTGACCCTCGTCGACGAGCTCGGCGAGGCGCTGCTCACGACGCCGGCGGCCGTGGTGCTCGTGACCCACGACCGCGCGCTGCGCGAGGCCACGGCGGCCTGGCCTCAGCTCGAGCTGGAGCCCGCCGCACCGTGATTCAGTTGGCCCACCAGTCTCGGTACCCCTCGACATCGTCC
>JAVHXX010000648.1 GCA_031119595.1 Patulibacter sp.
GATCACGGCACAGCTGGCGGAACTCGAGGCCGCACGGGAACGGCTCGACGAGGTCATCGCGATCAGCGAGCACCCGACGCCCGAGCACTGCCCGGCGCTCCGGGACGCCGCGCCGCAGGCGCAGGCGGCCTGACGGTCAGCCGAGCACGGCGCTCGCGATCTGCCGTGCCGCCTGCTCGGCCGTCGCGTTCGTCGTGTCGACCACCTCGGCCTCGTCGTGCAACCACGTCCGCGCGGCCTCGGCGTAGGGCTCGACCCGACTGAAGCGGAACGTCGACGGACCCATGTCGGTGTCGTTCTGGATCCGATCGCGGAGCGTGTCCGTGTCAGTGTGCAGCACGAAGTGCCGCACCGGGATGCCGTGCGCCGCCAGGCCGTCCGCGATCTCGCGCCAGTACCGTTCGACCAGGACGGTCTGCGGCATCACCAGGGTCCCGCCCACGTACTGCAGGACCTGCCGGGCGGTCTCCACGACGAGCGGCCGCCACGGGTCCCAGTGCTGGAAGTCGTCCGTCGCGCGAAGCGTCGGCCGGACGTCCATCAGCGTCTCGCCGACCTTCTCGGGGTCGAGGATCCGGGCATCGGGCAGCAGCGGCTGCAGGAGACGACTCGTGGTGGTCTTGCCGACCCCGTGGGTGCCGTTGAGCCAGACGATCATGCACCCAGTGTGCCCGGGCCGTCCGATCAGCGGGGTGGAGGCGACGCCACGCGACTACGGTTCGAGAGGTCACCACCGGAAGGGACCACCAGATGCCGTCCATCGACGTCGCAGGCCACCGGATCGCGTACGAGGCGTACGGCGATCCGGAGCAGCCGCTGCTCGTCCTCGTGCACGGCCTGAACGGCGACGCGTCCACCGTCGCGCCGCTCGCAGCACGACTCGCGGAGCACTTCCACGTCGTGACGCCCGACGCGCTCGGACACGGCCGCTCCGACCACCCGGCGTCCTTCACCATCGAGGACCAGGGCCGCGTGCTGAACGCCCTCGTCGCGGCGCTCGGACGGTCCAGCGCGACCCTCGCGGGCATCTCGATGGGCTCGTACCTCGTCGCGCAGGCCGCGATCCTCGAGCCCGCGCGCACCGACCGACTCGTCCTCGTCGTGAGCAAGGCGCACGGCACGACGTCCTCGTCGGCCGCGTTCGCCGCGCGCCGCGGGGTCGACCTCGCGACCCTCGACCCCGAGGCCGCGATGGCCCTGCTCGCCGAAGCGCTCTGGTCCCCGGACACCCCTGCCGATCGCCGCGCGGAACTGCTCGGCTCGATGGCGGGGGAGCAGGTGCAGCTCACGCCGGACGAACAGGCACGAGTCGAACGGTCCCTGGCCGGCTTCGACCTGCGACCCGGTCTCGGCCGGGTCACCGCGCCCGCGCTCGTGGTCTCCGGTGCGAGCGACGGGTTGAACCCACCCGAACTCGGCCGGGAACTCGCGGACCACCTGCCGCACGCACGCTTCGAGGTCTACGAGCACTCCGGGCACATGCTCGCCTCCGAGGAGACCGACCGGCTCGTCGACGACGTGCTGTCTTTCACCGCGGGCGACTGAGTGGCGGAGGCGCTGTTCCTCGTCGCGGCCGGAGTCGTCGCGGGGATCATCGGCACCGCCGGCGGCATCACCTCCCTCGTCGCGTACCCGGCGCTGCTCGCCGTCGGCATCCCGCCCCTGGCCGCGAACGTCACGAACTCCGTCGCCCTGATCGGCTCCGGACTGAGTTCGGCGCTCCGAGCCGGCCCGGACGTCGTCGGCCACGGGCGGACCATCCGCGCCTGGTTGCCGGCGTCGGTCGCGCTCTCGCTCGCGGGAGCCGCACTGCTCGTCGTCACCCCCGGCGAGGTCTTCGACCGGATCGTGCCGTTCCTCGTCGCCGCCGGGTCGCTCGTCCTCCTGCTGCAGCCGGCGATCACCCGGTGGCAGACCGCACGAGGGCGAGCGCTGTCCCGGCCGGTCGTCGGGGCTGCCGGGGCCGGGGTGGCGGTCTACAACGGGTACTTCGGCGCGGGGTCGGGCATCCTGCTCATCGCCCTGCTGCTCCTGACGACGGAGCCCGTCCTGCACCGGGCGAACGCGCTGAAGAACGTCATCCTCGTCGCGGCGGACGTCCTGCCGGCGGTGCTGTTCGCGGTGCTCGGGGCGGTCGTGTGGCACGCTGCCGTCGCGCTCGGGATCGGGGCCGTCATCGGTGGGCTGATCGGGCCGTCGGTGGCGCGGCGGGTGCCGGCGGCGGTGCTCCGGGTGCTCATCGCGGGCTGCGGCTTCGTGCTGACGGTGTACTTGTTCGTGACGGCGTGACCGGCTTCGCGACGTGCTTCGGCCCCGCAAAACTGGCGCCCCACTGCTGTTTAACGGCGTTAAGTTGCATTACAGTGCCAGTTGGGAGAAGACATGGCTGGCTACGACATCTCACGGCAAGGTCAGGACTTCGGCGAGCACCTCCGCGGATGGCGGCTCGTCCTCGGACTGACTGCGGTCCAGGTCTGTGAACGCGCGGACATCACCCCGACGACGTTGCGGAACCTCGAACGAGGCAAGAC
>JAVHXX010000649.1 GCA_031119595.1 Patulibacter sp.
GTCCTCGGCAACGTCTCCACGCACCGCCGCCTCGATCTCCCCGCCGACGCCGACATCGCCGCAGCGGTCCAGGTCGCGCTCGCCACCGCCGACGAACCGGTCGAGGCGGGTGGCCCGAGCGTGCTGCTCCGTCTGCTCGGGCCGATCATCGACCGCTTCTCGGACTCGCTCCTCGTGTCCAACCTCGGTCTCGTCGACCTCCCGGGCGCGACCGCCGTCGACTTCTACCCCCAGGCCCGGGGCCGCTCCGCCGTCGCGATCGGCGCCTGCTCCGTGGCCGGCGGCGAACGCACCCTCACGCTCCGAGCCCGCGATCTCGACGACACCGACGCCGCCGCACTCCTCGACGCGGTCATCGCGAACCTGCCCTGACGACGCCCCCGCGACCCGGGCGCCTCCGCGCGACGGTTCGGGCGCCACCGCGCGACGAATCGGTCACAAGACGACCGAACCGCCGCGCCACCCCGCGGCCCCGGCGACCCGAGCGCCATCGCGCGACGAATCGGTCACGAGACGACCGAACCGTCGCGCCACCCGAACCGGCCCGGGCAACCCGAGCGCCGCCCGCGCTCCGCTCCGCGCCGTGACTCAGCCGGCGTGCACGTGCGTCCACGCGGACGCCGAGAAGCCGCCGCCGACCGGCTCGAGCCGCACGCGCCAGCCACCGGCGGCGAGTCGCCAGCGGCGCCGCGGCAACGCGGACGCCTGCGTCCCCGAGCTGAGCGCCGTGGTCCACGTGCCGCCGCGGTGCCGTTGCCACACGACGCGCACGGTCGCCCGCGACGCCGTGCCGCCCTGGGCACGCACCGACCACGTCCGGCCGCGCCGACGGACGTCGAGTTTCGCCCGCGACGCGCTCGCGGATCGCGTGACCGGCCCGAGCACCTGCGCGAGGTCGACGCCGTAGAGCCACTGGTCGAGCGCGCGCGGCGTACACGGCCACGCCGCGCAGGTGCGCGTCGTGGCGAGCTGCTGGATCGGGACCCAGAGCGTGCGGCTCGCCGGATCCTCGGCGGCCTTCCGCGGACCGATCGCGACCGTCGAACGGTCGGCGAGCTGGTCGAGGCCGAGATTCACCGGAGTCGCGGCGACGTGCGCGGTCGTGGCGCCGGCCGACCCGGCGGGCGCCACGGGCAGCACGTACCCGGACATCGTCGTGAGGACCATCGCGCCGGTCCCGGCATCCTCGTTCAGGCTGCGCCCGATCCCGAGGGGCGTGGCCGCGTCGATGCGCTCGTCCGGAGCGCACGCGCGGCCCCACGCCTGGCCCCGCCAGCTGGGGCTGGCCGCGCACGCCGGTCGATCGCCCAGCACCGAGGCCGACCCGGCCACACGGTGGTAGATCGCCAGCGGCCCGGCCTGGAGCGTCCCGGTGCGCGACTGCGCCACCCACAGGGACCCATCCGACCCGTACTGCGCCGTCTCGAACCCGAGCGCCTGCCCGGACGACCGGTCGCGGTCGCCCGAGAGCACGGGCGCCGAGGTCGGCACGATCCGGCGGGCAGACGCGTCGAAGCGGAACTCCTGGATCGCCCCCGCGGTGGGCGGGTCGCCGAGGGCGCCGCCACCCGTCTCCGCGTCGAACACGACCACGAACCGCTCGTCGCCCGTGCTGCCGAGCGGGTCGGCGTCGACCTCGCGCGGATGAACGGCGAGCGTGGTGCCGTTCGGCAGGGTGATCGCCGGGTAGGCGTAGCTCGCCTGCACGCGGCCACGCGTGTCGAGGACCGAGATGCGGCCGCTCGGCCGGGCGGCGTCGTCGAAGGCGTACTGCGTCATCACGAGGTCGCCCGAGGCGGGAAGCTGTGCGAGCTCGGCCGGCATGTGGCAGTCGCCGAAGGTGCCGGTCGACGGCGCGTTCTTCGTCGTGCACGCGCCGGTCGACCCGGACCGCGCGGCGATCGTCGAGGCGGTGAGCACATGCTTCGTGTCGGGTGCCCAGACGCCGGTCGACGAGCGACTCAGGAAGCCGACCGTCGGATACTCGCCGCCGCTCGCCGCGTTCCATCCCCAGAAGGGCATCGCACTCGTGAAGGCAATCCGCGGTTGGCCGTCGATCTGCACGGGCTCGAGGTCGGAGACGTCTCCACCGCCGACCGTCGACGAGGCGTTCGGCCACGGGCCACCGAGGTCCGTGCGGCCGGTGCTCGTGGGGACGACGACGTTGCGGAAGCGCTGCGTGGCCGGGTCGAAGGTCGAGACGACCATCTGGCGAGCGGTGGGGAGGAGCTGGTTGTCGGTCTGGGGCTCGTTCGCGATGAGCACGGTGCCGCCGGCGCCGATCGCCGGGAAGTACGCCGACTGGCCGGGCAGGAAGCCCCAGCCGGCGATCGGCTGGGCGGCGAGCGACTGGCCCGTGGGGCTCGCGGTGGCGCCGGTCAGGCCGCCGAAGGTGCCGGCCGCCCCGTAGACCCGCAGCGCCGGTGCCGCGCACGCGAGCGCGGGCACGAGCAGGAAGGGGAGGACGAGGATGATCGCGACGAGTCCATCTCTTGCGAATCGGCGCCTCCCTGGCGCGCGATGGTCC
>JAVHXX010000650.1 GCA_031119595.1 Patulibacter sp.
GTGATGGTCATCGATGGCGATGTCGCCACCGCCGAGATCACCGGCCGCTACCTGCTGCGCGCCGGCTACGAAATCCGAACCGCGCACACCGCCTCTTCGGCGTTGTCGCTGCATGGTGAGCGACCGGCCGATCTGATCGTCCTAGACCTGGGGCCTTCAGGGCCTGCAAGCTTGGAGATCCTGCGGCGCATGCACGCTGACGAAAATCCAGCGCTTGGTGTTGTGCTGATCGTCGACCGCGAACACCAGGTACAGCGGGATGCGGGCCTGGTAGCAGGCGCTGACGACTACGTCGTCAAACCCTTCTCACCGCGCGAACTCGTCGCGCGCGTCGACGCTACGCTCCGTCGTTCCCTACCGCGATCGTCCCCGCCTTCTCACGAGCCGCAAACGCTCACCGCCGGTGATCTGCAGATCGACATCGCCGGTCACCGCGTTCGGCTCGCCGGCACCGAGATCCACCTCGCCCAAAAGGAATTTGATCTCTTGCTCTTCTTCGCGCAGAGCCCTGGGGTCGCTCACAGCCGAGACGAGCTGATGCAGCGCGTCTGGGGGTACGAGGAGTACTCCGACACCTCCACCGTCACCGTCCACGTCAAACGACTCCGCGACAAAATCCATCTCCCAGGAACTCCCGCGCTATTGCACACCGTGCGCGGCATCGGCTACCGCTTCGAACCTCCCTCTCCGGCGTGAGGTAGAACGAACACGAACGTCGTAGAACAAGGCGCGCGGGCCGCTCGCAAGGTTTGACGGTGGTCAGAGGAAAGGCACGACGCTTCAGGTGCTCTGGAACAGAACCGATGCACCGGTGTGGAGGTAACAGTGATCGACGTCGAAGAGGAACTCGCTCGTATCCTCTCGGGAGGGCTGATCGTCAGCCGTTACCAGCCGATCGTGCGGCTATCCAGCGGCACCATCGCCGGATTCGAAGCGCTCGCGCGCGGGCCCCAGGGCTCGCTTCTTGAATTCCCCGACCGATTGTTCGCGGCCGCCCGCCACGCCAGGTGCCTCGATACGTTGGATGCTGCATGCCGGGCCGCCGCGCTCGCGGGAGCCGCGACGAGCGCGATCGCCGATGGCGCGACGTTGTTCGTCAACACCGAACCCGACACCTCAGCTCGCGCGATGGTAGGGACTTACGACTCGCTGCTGGCAACCGGTGGTGGCAGCCGCGTAGTTTTCGAATTTACCGAACGAGCGCTCACCGCCCGCCCGGCCGACGTCCTGGAGGCAACCGAGCAGCTGCGCCGCCTGGGCGCCGGCATCGCCCTGGACGACGTCGGCATCGATCCGCGCTCGCTGGCGCTCCTCGCGTTCCTGCAGCCCGACGTCGTCAAGCTCGACCTCTCGATCGTGCAAGGCGCCCGCACGCAGCGCGCCGCGCGCGTCATGCACGCCGTCGGCGCCTACGCCGAGCGCAGCGGCGCCGCCATCGTGGCAGAAGGCATCGAAACACCCGAACACCTCGCAATCGCGCTATCACTGGGCGCCACACACGGTCAGGGCTGGCTGTTCGGACGCCCCGAGCCGGCCCCCGACACACTCGGGATCACCGAGCCGCTTGAGGCTTGGGCACCGGTCCCCGAACCGGCGACTGGGCAGACCGCCTTTCAAATGGTCGTCGCCGCCGGACGCCCGGTCCAAACCGCCGACAAGGCCCTGCTGTACTCGCTCTCTCGCCAACTCGAACTCCACGCCCTGTCGCTGGGCGATGAATGCGTTGCCCTTAGCAACCTGCAGCGCGCCGAGCACCTCACGCCCACCACCGCGGCGCGCTACGCCCAGCTCGCCGAACAAACCGCCTTCTGCGGACTGATCGGCAGCGGCGTCCCCGACGAACCAGCGCCCGGCGTCCGCGGCGGCTCCTACTCCTTCGACGATCCGCTCGCGCGCGAGTGGAGCGTCGTTGTCATCAGCCCGCACTTCAGCGCCGCGATGCTCGCCTGCGACCTCGGCGACGACGTCCCCGACATGCAGCGCCGCTTCTCCTACTGCCTGACCTACGACCGACCGCTCGTCGCGCAGGCCGCGCGAGCACTCATGTCCTCGGTCGCAAACCGATAACAACCCTCGCCACAACCGTTTGACGTTCTGCGAGGTCCCAAGCTCGAGCCCGACCGCCCAGGTCACGCGTTGTCGGGGTCGATCCGTCCGTCGTTGGGCACGCCGCGGTACTGGATCGTCGGATCGAAGTCCGGGTCGTGCTCGCCCGGCTGCGGATCAGCCTCATCGAGCTGCTTCTTGCGCTGCTCCTTGAGCGTCTCCTCGTCCTTGGTTGGCTCGTCGCTTGGGTCGCTGGGCGATGTCATGGCAGCTCCTGGCCCGTGGTTGTGCGACGACGGTAGCCAGTAGTTCTGCTGATGCGTTACCGCGCCCCGCGGTCCACGTCGGTCAGCGTTTCATCGCTTCTGCACGGGTGTGGCCGCAGGGAGGATTGCGCCGGCGCGCCGCCGCGATCTACCGTGCCTGCGATGTCACGATTCACCAAGTTGGCCACCCGGTCGGTCACCCACAAGGCAGTGCC
>JAVHXX010000651.1 GCA_031119595.1 Patulibacter sp.
GCCGAGGAGTGCGTGGAGTACCAGGAGTGCTCGGCCTACACGAAAGCCTACGGCGGGCACGTCATCGACGTCGAGTACTCGGACAACACCGGCCGGTCGTGGTCGTCGGTGTGCGCGGACGACGACCGTCCGGCGATGACCATCCTGCGCGACCGGGACCTCGTGACGCCGTCCCACTCGGACTACGTCTTCGAGCACTGCTGACGGGCGTCCGCGGGGTCGAGTCTCGGCCGAGGCGACAGTTCTCGTGCCCCCGACCCCGAGGAGTGTCGCTGGGGTCGAGTCTCGGCCGCTCGGCAGGTGTCAGGCGGGCCAGGCGTCCCGCAGGGCCGTCGCTGCCTGGTCGGCGGAGAGCCCCGCGGCGCGGGCAGCGGCGGCGAGTGCCCGCGCGGCATCGGTGACCGGTTCCGGCACGGCCGCCGGGCGGATCACCCGGGTGCCGGCACCGCGTGCGGTGTGCACGAGCCCGGACTCCTCGAGCAGCTGGTAGGCCCTCGCGACCGTCCCCGCCGCGAGACCGAGCTCGTCGGCCAGCCCCCGGACGCTCGGCAGGCGTTCCCCGTCGACGAGGTAGCCCGCAGTGATCTGCGCGGCGATCTGCGACCGCACCTGTTCGAACGGGGGGACACGCCCTCCTGCGTCGATCGCGACGAGACCCGACATGTGCTCCACCCTAGAAGTCGTACTGCTCGCCGACGGGGACCGGCACCGCGACGGTGTTGCCCGGAGGCGCGAGCGGGCACGCCCACGCCGGGTCGTACGCGCACGACGGGTTGTACGCGAAGTTGAAGTCGAGCACGAGCTCGCCGTCGTCGCCTCCGAGGTCGGCGCCCTTGATCGTGTCCAGCAGGTAGCGGCCGCCACCGTACGTCCCGCGGGCCTTGCCGGCGCTGGCGTCCTTGACCGGGACGAAGACGCCGCCCGCGTAGCCGCCGTGCGACCACACGTCGAGCGTGCCGACGCCCGGCAGGACCACGACGCCGAGGCGGTCGAAGTGCACGATGCCGTCCGTTCCGGTCTCGACGTCCATCGTCAGTGGCTCGGCCGACTCGACGCGGGCGCGGAAGCGCCAGGCGGGGTCGTAGTCCGGGACGGGCAGGGACTCGAAGTCGCGGGCGTCCTCGTCGAGGAGCGGGCTCGCGGGGTGCTCACCGAACATCGCGTCACGGGTCTCGCGCCACATCGCGTGCGCGGTCTCCGGATCGGCGGTCGCCCGGACACGGCGGTACAGGTCGAAGGTCATCCGCCGCCAGTCCACGGTGGCGAGCGTGCTGTGCACGCGGTCGTCGGTTGCCGGCTCATGCGTCTGGCTCACGGTGCGAGCGTACGCCCGTTGCGCGTCGGCCGGGAGGCGCGTGGTGCGCCCGACGGTCAGGCCGCGGCCCGACGGGGTCGCCGCCACTGCGGTGCGAGTTGCCGCATCCGGAGCGCGCGCCACTGCCAGATGACCCACATCCCCGGCCAGAGCAGGAGGCCGAGCACGCTCGGGCGCATCCGGTAGGTGAGCCGATCGACCAGCATCGTCCTGCCGTCGGGTGTCGGTCGGACGGCCATCCGGTGCTGCATGGTCATGCGTCCGAAGAGGCCGCTCGTACCGCCACCGTTGTCGCGTTGCACGGGCACGCCCTCGACCTCGTACAGGTCGATGTCCACGTGCGTGTCGCCGCTCGGCACGAGTCCGAACGCGCTCGCGGTGATCGGATGCGGCTGGCCGGGGGCCCACCGGACGGGGAAGCCCTGCGGGTCGCGGGACCGGTAGACGAGGAACGGCTTCGTGACCGCCACCATCACCGCCGGGGAGAGCAGGGCGTCGCGTACGGCCTCGACCGGCGCGTCGAGGATGATCCGGAGGCCCACGTGCATGAGCCGACGCTACCGACGCGGCCCTGAGCGTACCGCAGACGTCCGCAGCGTTCTACATGTGAAATGCCACGTGCGAAGATGGGGATCATGCGAACGAACCGAACCGTGGTGCCCCTGCTCGTCCTGCCCCTCGCCCTCGCCGTCCTGGTCGGCTGCGCCGCGGCGAGTCCACCGGAGACGACCGCACACGACGCCGGCGCTGCGTGGGCGTACGAGGGTGAGGGTGCCCCGGAGCACTGGGGCGACCTCGCGGGCGAGTACCGAGCCTGCGCCTCCGGGGAACAGCAGTCGCCGATCGACCTGCCGGAACCGCGGGGTGGCGCGGCGCTCGACCTCGTCGGGTCCGGACCGGTGCGGGGCATCACCGCCGACAACGGCCACACCGTGCAGTTCACGGCGGACGACGGTGCGACGACGGCCATCGCGGGCGCGGACCTCGACCTCGTGCAGGTGCACTTCCACGCCGGGTCCGAGCACACCACGGCGGGGGAGGCCTCAGCCGCCGAGTTCCACTTCGTGCACGTCGACGAGCGCGGTGGCCTCACCGTCATCGGCGTCCTCGCCGAGCGCGGTGCGCACAACCCGGCGTACGACGACCTGGTTGCCGGTGCGACGGCGGGCGCCGGCCGGGCGAGCACCGTCGACGTCGAGGCGATGCTCC
>JAVHXX010000053.1 GCA_031119595.1 Patulibacter sp.
GGTCCCTAGATCCGCTCGATCAGCGTCGCCGTGCCGATGCCGCCGCCGCAGCACATGGTCACGAGGCCGATCGACTTGTCGGTGCGCTCGAGCTCGTGCAGGAGCGTGGTGATGAGGCGGGCGCCGGTGGAGCCGAGCGGGTGGCCGAGGGCCATGGCGCCGCCGTTCACGTTCACGCGGTCCATGTCCGGGCTGAGCTCCTTGGCCCAGGCCGCGACGACGGGCGCGAACGCCTCGTTGACCTCGAACAGGTCGATGTCGTTGATCGACATGCCGTTGCGCTCGAGGATCTTGTGCGTCGCCGGGATCGGGCCCTCGAGCATGAGGACCGGGTCGCAGCCGACGGTGGTCTGGTCGAGGATGCGGGCGCGGGGCTTCAGGCCCAGCTCGGCGGCGCGGGTCGCGTCGGCGAGGAGCACGGCCGCGGCGCCGTCGGAGATCTGCGAGGAGTTGCCGGCGGTGATGAGGCCGCCCTCCTTGAACGCGGACCGCAGCTCGGCGAGGCCCTCGACGGTGGTGCTCGGGCGGATGCCCTGGTCGGTGCGGACCTCGCCGTCGGCGCCCTGCATCACGAGGATCTCGCGGTCGAAGCGACCCTCCTCGGTCGCCTGGTGGGCGAGCTGGTGGGAACGCGCGGCGAGCTCGTCGCAGTCGGTGCGGGAGATGCCGTACTTCTCGGCGATCATCTCCGCCCCGAGGCCCTGGCCGACGATGTTGTGCTTGTCGAGGAGCTCCGGCGGGTTCGGGGTGCCGTAGGTGGCCTGCGTCTCCGGGCCGATCGAGAACGGCACGTGGCTCATGCTCTCCACGCCCGCGCCGATCGTGATGTCGGCGACGTTCGAGGCGATGAGGGTCGCGCCGAAGTTCACGCCCTGCTGTGCCGAGCCGCACTGGCGGTCGACGGTGGTGGCGGGCGTCTCGATCGGCAGGCCGGCCTGGAGCCACGCGTTGCGGGCGACGTTGAACGACTGCTCGCCGAGCTGCTGCACGCACCCGGCGACGACGTCGTCGACGAGCGACGGGTCGAGGTTCGCGCGCCGGATCACCTCGGAGTACACGCTCCCGAGGAGGACGTTGGGGTGGAGGTCGCGGTAGACGCCCTTCTCCCGGTGGCCGCGGCCGATGGGGATGCGGACGGCCTCGACGATGACGGCCTCGCGGCCGGACATGCTGCGCATACGGAGCACTACTTTCTTCCAAACAGTTGGTTGAACTGTAACCGAAGTCGCTAGGCTTTTCAGGGCCGCTCCAAGGGGAACCAGAGAAACGATGCAGACGTCCGTACAAGCAGCGATCGAGGCCTACTTCGCCGGCGTGAACGGCGAGGACTACGCCGCCGTGGGTGCGCTCTTCGCCGCCGACGGCGAACTGCGCCCGCCCGGCCGCCGCGTCTACCGCGGCCCCGAGGAGATCGCCGGCTACCTCACCGCCGCCCTCGCGCCCTACGTCGAGCACGACGACCGCGTGCTGCGCACCATCGTCGACGGCAACACCGCCGCGGCCGAGATCCGCTTCGAGGGCAGGCAGCAGTCGGGCTACGAGCTCGACTTCGACGCCGTCGACATCTTCGACCTCGACGACCAGGGCAAGCTCGCCCGCGTGGTCACCTGGTGCGACACGCACCGCCTGCGCGAGATCTCCAGGGCGGCCGCGGAGGCGGCGGCCGCCGCCTGACCGCCCGCCGGGCGGGGTGTCGCGAGGGCCGTGTTTGAGCGGACTCCGGTCCGGCTGTGCGGACCGGAGCGTGCCCTCATCCGCCCGCTCGTCGACCGCACCTTGACGGCGGTCGCCGGAGCGTTAAACTCGCCCTCTGTGCCAAACGACCGTTTGATTGGAAGAAGCGCGTGAAGTACGACGTCGTCGTGGTGGGAGCCGGCACTGCCGGGCTCGTGTCCGCCTCGCTCCTGGCGCTCGAGGGCAAGAAGGTCCTCCTCGTCGAGAAGCACAAGTACCTGGGCGGCCGCGCCATGGAGCACCGCTTCCGCGGGCACCAGATCGGCCTCGGCTCGCACCTGGTCGAGGATCCGGGCGACAGCCTCACGAAGGTGTGCGAGCTCATGGGCCTCACGCTCGTGCACAGCGAGCGCTCCGACTCGATGCCCTTCTGGGACAAGGACCACTGGGGTCCGATCCAGAACCAGTACTCGGGCGAGGCGAAGGTCGGCCTGAAGCGCTGCATCGAGGCGCTCATGGAGACGCCGTACGAGGAGCTCGACACCCTCGACCACCTCTCCATGCGCGAGTGGATGTCGAAGTACACGAAGGAGGAGGGCGCCTTCCTCGTATGGGAGGCGATCTCGATCCTCGAGCAGATCACCGACAAGCCCTACGACCACTCGGCCTCCGAGAACCTCTACGTGCGCAAGATGCACTACGAGAAGAAGCGCACCGCGGGCTACTCGTTCTGGCCGATGGGCGGCTGGGAGAAGCTCTGGAAGGACATGGCCGCGAAGTTCGAGGGGCTCGGCGGCGAGGTCCGCCTCTCCACGACCGTCAAGCGCGTCGAGGTCGTCGACGGCCGCATCACGGGGGTCACGCTCAAGGACCGCGACCGCCCGGACGAGGACGACGACGGCGAGTTCGTCGAAGCCGACCAGGTGGTCATCAACGCGCCCGTGTGGAACATCCCCGAGCTGTTCGAGGAGGGCGTGCTGCCCTTCAACCTCCTGCAGCGCGTGAAGATGCTCGCGGACAACCGCAACAAGGCCTGCTGGCTCGGCTACTGGATCGCGGCGAAGGAGCCGGTCATCGCGATGTCCGAGCGCGAGATGGCGTCGTTCCAGGCGACCCCGCGCACCGGCCTCGGTGGCTTCACCCTGAACTTCACCGGCTACGACCCGTCGGTGTCGCCGAAGGGCGAGTACCTCACCTGCGTGGGGGCCGCGTTCGACGCCACCGAGCACTGGGGCGACAAGGCCTGGATCGACCGCAAGTTCGAGGAGTTCTGGCTCGACATCGAGGACATGATGCCGGCGTCCAAGGGTGCGCTCTGGAAGAAGAAGCACCTCGTGACCACGTACGGCGTGATCAACAAGCCCGGTCTCGTCGGGGCGGTCCGTCCGGACGCGGAGGTCCGCGAGATCGAGGGCCTCTACCTCACCGGCGACACCACCCGCTCGCGCGGCATCGGCATCGACAAGGCGGCCCGCTCGGGCATCACGACCACCGAGGTCCTCCTCGGCAAGCGCCTGCCGCAGTTCGCGGACACGGTCCGGTACTAGGCGTGTCGACCATGCGGCTCGAGGGGCGCGTCGCGCTCGTGACCGGCGCGGCGCAGGGCATCGGCCGTGCGATCGCGGACCGGCTCGCGGCCGAAGGCGCCACCGTGGTGATCAACGACCTCCGGGCGGACGCGTGCGAACGCGCTGCCCAGGAGATCACGTCGACCGGTGCGCGGGCCCTCGCCGCCCCGGGCGACGTGGGCGACGCGGCCACCGCCCCCCAGGTGGTCGCGTCGTGCGTGGAGCACTTCGGCACCCTCGACATCGTCGTGAACAACGCGGGCATCACCCGCGACGCGCCGATCCACCGCATGACCGACGAGGACTGGGACGCCGTGCACCGCATCGCGCTGTGGGGCTCGTTCGCCCTGCTGCGCGCTGCGGCGCCCGTGCTCCGCGGCGACGGCTCCCAGACGCACCACCGCAAGGTGGTCAACATGAGTTCGTCGGTGGGCGTGCACGGCGCGCCCGGCACCGCGAACTACGCCGCGGCGAAGGCCGGGATGATCGGCCTCACGAAGACCGCCGCGCGCGAATGGGCGCGGCACCGGGTCAACGTGAACGCCGTCGCCCCGGGCCTCATCGACGGCACCGGCCTCACCGCCGGCAAGCCCGCCGGGCTCATCGCGCAGGTCGCGGCCCACGTGCCGCTCGGCCGCGCGGGCACCCCGGAGGACGTCGCCGCGGCGGTCGCGTTCCTCGCGTCGCCCGATTCCGACTACGTCACCGGCCAGGTCGTGGAGATCCACGGCGGCCTCGAGGTGCTCGCGTGACGCGACCCGGGCGCCGCTCCCTGACCGGCGCCGCCGCGCGCGATCGGCGGCGGCCGGGACGCGCGGTGCGAAGCTGCGTCGCATGACCCGCCGCGCGCCCGTCGACTGGAGCGTCGACCCGTCTCTCGCGGGCGCGCGCGAGGTGATGCCCGGGTTGTGGCGCCTTCGGCTGCCGCTGAACTGGCCCGGGATCGACCACACGAACGCCTACGCCGTCGACGCCGAGGGCGGCGGGATCGTGCTCTTCGACTGCGGTGCCGCGGGCGCCGACGGTGACGACACCCACGAGGCGGCGCTCGACATCGCCCTCGCCGCGGCCGGCCGCCGGATCGAGGAGGTCGAGCTGCTCGTGGGCACCCACGCCCACGCCGACCACATGGGCCTCGCGGCACACGTGGTCGAGCGGTCCGGGTGCGAGCTCTGGGCCCACCCGCAGACCGAGGTCCTCTACGACGCCTTCCACGATCCGGACGGCATCGAAGCCCGCCGGCGGGCGTTCGCCCGTCGGGAGGGCGTGCCCGAGGACTATGTGCCCGCGTGCGCGGACATCCGTGAGGAGACCGACGGCGTCGCGGATGCGGTCGAGCCGGATGTCGCCCTCGGCGAGGGCTCGGTGATCCCGACGGCCCTCGGCCCGTGGCGCGCGCTCGCCACTCCGGGGCACACGCCCTCCCACCTCTGTTTCCTCCAGGAGGAGCGCCGCACGATGGTCGTCGCCGACCTCGTCTGCGCGGCGTTCGCGCCCTGGTTCGATCACGGCTACAGCCACGACCCGTACGGCGAGTGGCAGGCGTCGCTGGAGCGCATCGCGGACCTCGGCGGGGTCGACATCGGCCTGCCCGGCCACGGGCGTCCCGCGGTCGACCTGCCGGCGCTCCTCACCGAGCACCGCACCGGTCTCGCCGGCCGTCTCGACGCGACGCGCACGGCGCTCGTCGAGGGCCCGGCGACGGCGTGGGAGATCACCTGCCGGCTCTTCGGGACCCCACAGGACGAGCGTGCCGCCGTGCTCCAGGTGGACGAAGCCGTGGCGTATCTGCGCCATCTCCAGCGCTCCAGACTGGCCGTGCGCGCCGTCACAGAAGGCGGATTCCGGTACGCGGCGACGTAGCTGTCCGTTTCCACGGGAATAAACCAACCGCTTGGTAGATTTTGCGTCGAATGTGATCTATGCTCCGACGCGATGCTGACGTACTCCGTGGAAGGCCCCATCGCCTGGGCGACCCTCGACCGGCCCGACCGGATGAACGCGATGGTGCGTTCCTTCTGGACCGAAGTGGTCGACGTGATGGCCCGCGCCGATGCCGATCCGGACGTCCGCGTCGTGATCTTCAAGGGCGAGGGCCGGGCCTTCTCCGTCGGCGGCGACATCGAGGGCTTCGGTGACATCGACGGCACCGCGGACCGCCGCAACTACCTGAACGAAGCCATGGCGGCGTTCCGTGCGGTGGAGAACGCGAACACCCCGAGCATCGCGGCCGTCCACGGCTACGCACTCGGCGGAGGCTGCGAGCTCACGCTCGTGTGCGACATCGTCGTCGCCGACGAGACCGCGAAGTTCGGGATGCCCGAGGCGGCCGTCGGGCTCGTCCCCGGCCTCGGCGTCGTGCGCGGCCGCGCGCACGTGAACCTGCACTGGATGAAGTACATGGTGCTCACGGGCGAGTCGCTCGGAGCCCACGACGCCCGCTCCGCCGGTCTCGTCAACGAGGTCGTCCCCGCGGGCGAGCACCTCGCCCGCGCCGAGGCACTCGGCCACACGATCGCCAAGAAGGCCCCGCTCGCGCTCGCCGTGGGCAAGCGCATCCTCGGTCGCGACGCCGACGAGGGATTCACGCACGCGATCGAGGCCGTCGCACTGCTGCAAGGAACCGACGACCACGCCGAGGGCATCGCCGCCTTCGTCGACCGTCGTCCCGCTCTCTTCGAAGGACGTTGAGGTCAATGGAAGCCACCGGAACCGTCAAGCCCGACCCCGTGATCGACGTGGATCCCGTCGACGAGCTGCGCGCACGCCGCGAGGCCGCGCTGCTCGGCGGCGGCCAGGAGCGGATCGACCGCCTCCACGCCACGGGCCGGCTCACCGCCCGCGAGCGCATCGCCCTCCTCATCGACCCGGGCTCGTGGATGGAGCTCGGCATGCTCGCCGAGCCGGAGATCCGCCGCGACGACATGCCGACCACCGGCGACGCGATCGTCACCGGCCTCGCCACCGTCGATGGTCGCCAGGTCGCGATCCTCGCGATCGACGCCACCGTCATGGCCGGCACCACCGCCCCGGTCAACATGCGCAAGCAGAACCGCGTGGCCGAGTGGGCCGGGCGCAAGGGCTTCCCGCTCATCTGCCTCAGCGACAACGACGGCGGCCGCGTGCCGGACCTCCTCGGCTGGCGCTTCTCGAGCGTCCCGTTCGACTTCACCTCGTTCCTGCAGTCGCCCGACGGCTGCGCCGCCATCCCGCGCGTGACCGCCGCCCTCGGCCCGAGCTACGGCGACGCTGCGCTCCATGCCGCCATGGGCGACTTCGTGGTGATGCAGAAGGACGCCGCGATCGCGCTCTCCGGCCCGCCGGTGATCAAGGCCGCGATCGGCGAGGACGTGACCGGCACCGAGCTGGGCGGCCCGAAGATCGCTGCCGGTATCAACGGTGCCGCGTCGAAGGTGGTCGACACCGAGGACGAGGCCTTCGCGCAGATCAAGCGCTTCCTCTCGTACCTGCCGAGCTCGGCCGCGCTGCCGGCGCCGGTCGCCGAGCCGGTCGCCCCGGCCAAGCCGGTCGAGGACCTCGGCAAGGTCATCCCGAAGTCGCGTCGCCGCGGGTACGACATGAACCGCCTCATCGAGATCCTCGTCGACGGCGAGTCGTTCTTCCCGTGGTGCGAGGAGTACGGCAAGAGCCTCATCACCGGCCTCGCCCGGATCGACGGCAACGCCGTCGGCCTCATCGCGAGCCAGCCGATGCATCTCGCCGGCGCCCTCGACGTGCCGGCGCTCCGCAAGGAGGCGCAGTTCATCGACCTGTGCGACCGCTTCAACCTGCCGCTCGTCTTCCTCCAGGACGTCCCCGGCCTGATGATCGGCACCCACGCCGAGCAGAACGGGATCCTCGCCTCGTACGACGGCGTCGTCGCCCGGCTCGCGCGGGCCAAGGTACCGAAGATTGCCGTGATCATCCGGAAGGCGTTCGGCGGCGGCCACATCGCGATGGGCGGCCGCCCGATCGACCCGGACCTGCTCGTGGCGTGGCCGTCGGCCGAGATGGGCTTCATGGAGCCGTCGACCGGCGTGCGCACCGTGCACCGTCGCAAGCTCGAGGCACTCCTCGAGGCCGAGGGCCAGGAGGCCCACGACGAGCACCTCGCCGGGCTCGTGGCCGAGTGGGCGACGGAGTCGCAGCCCTGGGAGGCCGCGGCGAACATCATCCTCGACGACATCATCGAGCCCGCCCAGACCCGCGAGATCATTTCCACCGCCATCGACTTCGCGTGGGGCACCCGTCCGCGCGTGTCGCCGCACGGCGCCTGAGCGCAGAGAGCAGAGGACCGATGTCCCTCATCACCAGCAACATCACGGGCACGATCTTCGAGATCAACGTCGAGGTCGGCCAGGAGGTCGCCGTGGGCGACGAGGTCGTGATCGTCGAGTCGATGAAGATGGAGCTCGCGATCACCGCCGAGACCGCCGGCACCGTCGCCGAGATCCTCGTCGAGCCGAACCAGCCCATCGAGGTCGGCGGCGCGCTGATCCGCCTCGCGTAGGGCCGCCCGCATGCCCGCTTCCGAGCGCCCGCTCGCCGTCATCACCGGCGGCGCGGGCGGCATGGGCGTCGCCGCGGGCAAGCGCCTCGCCGCGACCCATCACCTGCTCCTCCTCGACCGAGCGGGGGCCGATCTCGACGGCGCCGCGGCTCGGGTCGCCGGGGCCGGCGGGGGCGACGAGGTGAGCACGCTCGCCTGCGACATCGTCGACGCCGGGTCGGTGGCCGAGGCCGCCGAGCTGGCGGCATCGCTCGGGCCGCTCGGCGCGCTCGTGCACACGGCGGGCGTCACGCCGCCGGGCGTGACCGATCCGTCGGTCGTGCTCGCGGTGAACCTGCGCGGCACGCGGCTGGTCCTCGACGCGTTCGCGCCGCAGGTCGTCCCCGGGACGGTCGGCGTGCTGATCTCGTCGCTCGCCGGTCACCGCCACTTCAACGACGCCTTCGACGGGCCGCAGCTCATCGCGGGCGACACCGCCTGGGCGACACGCGTGCTCGACGCGACCGGCCGCGGCGACGACCCGCTCGCCGCCTACTCCGTGAGCAAACGCGGCGTGATCCGGATGGCCGAGCACGACGCCGCGGCCTGGGGTCGCAGCGGCGGCCGGCTCGTCTCGATCTCCCCGGGGCTCGTCGCCGATACCGGCATCGGCGAGGTCGTCATGGACAGCTTCGCGGCGAAGTACGCGACCGAGGGCGCCGTGCCGCGCCCGGGCGCCGCGGATGACATCGCTGCCCTCGCCGAGTTCCTCATCTCCCCCGCAGCGTCCTACATCACGGGCTGCGACATCCTCGTCGACGGCGGCATGCTGCCGGCCATCGACCACCACCGCGCCGAGGACTCCCGCGAGGCCTGGCACGACGTGCGGCCCTAGGGGCCGCGCGGCGGCTCGGGCGGCCGTAGCGGCTCGGGTCGCCGTGGGGCTGCGTGCGCCGCGCGCAAGGTTTCACGCGCGGAGCGCGGCGAGGGTTGCATAGCCCGCCGCGCGGCTCGGGCGCCCTAGCGCTCGTAGATCTCCACGTGGTACCCGTCCGGGTCGATCAGGTAAACGATCTTGCGGCCGGCGTGGGGGCCGCTGGTGAGGGTGATGACGTCGCTGCGGCCGCCGAACCCGAGGGCCTGCATGCGGGCGTAGACGGCGGCGGTGTCGTCGGTGTAGAGACAGAAGTGGCCGGCGCCGTAGTCGCAGGGGCGGGCGGAGGCGGAGTGGCGCTCGAGGCCGACGAACTCGAAGAGTTCGATGATGACATCGGTGTTCGGGACGGCCAGGAAGCGCACTTTCGTGTAGTCGCCTTGGAGATTCCACACATCCCAGGCGGTCCCCGAGGTATCGCGCTCCTCGACGATCTCGAGGCCGAGGCCGTCGCGGTAGAACCGCAGCGACGTCTCCATGTCCTTGACGGTGACGCCGGCGTGGAAAAAGCCGGTGATCCGGGCCGCTGGAGCGTCGGAAACCTGGACTGTGGCGGACATCGGGGGAGCTCCTGGCGGTCGGACTGGTGCATTCGGACCATACCGACGATCGGTCGTTTTCTCAACCAGACGGTTGTTTGGCGCGCCGTGCCCGCACCATGAAACGAAACTCACACTGTGTCCTGCCGCCGGCGGTGACACAATGCCGCCATGCCGAGTGTCTCACGCGCCAGTTCAAAGGCCGCCAAACCACGCTCGTCGCGTGCCCGTGGCGGCGCCGGCGCGAGTGGCGCAGCCAGCTCGGAGCGCGCTCGCCGCCGCGACGCGGAGGTCCTCGCCGCCGCCACGAAGGTCTTCTACGACAAGTCCTACGCCGACTCGTCCGTCCAGGACGTCGCCGACGAGCTCGGGATCCTCAAGGGCAGCCTCTACCACTACATCAAGACCAAGGAAGACCTCCTCTCCTGGCTGGTGCAGGACGTCCACGACGACGTCGAGGGGATCCTCGCCGAGGTGCAGGCCGTCGAGGGTCTCGACCCGCTCGACCGCCTCGAGCTCTACATCCGCAAGCAGATCGTCTACAACGCGAAGAGCATCCCGCGGATCACGGTCTACCACCACGACGCCGACCAGCTCAGCGCCGTGCCACGCAAGGAGCTGCGCGCCCGCCAGAAGCACAGCGAGCAGTTCGTGATCGACCTCATCAGCGAGGCCCAGGCGCGCGGCGAGGTGTCGCCCTCCGCCGACGCGAAGCTCCTGTCGAACTGCGTCTTCGCCACGATGATCTGGATGTACCGCTGGTTCAAGCCGGGCGGCCGCGTCTCGATCGACGAGCTCACCGAGGTCTGCGTCGGGTACGCGATGGCGGGCGTCCGCGGATACCAGGGCGCCGGCCCGAAGGCCTGACCGCACGCCCGCTGGCCGCCGTTCAGGCGGCCAGGTCCGCGGCGGGCGCCGCCGCTGCGGCCCCGCTGTGGCGGATCCCGCCGACCACGAAGTCGGCGGCGCCCTTCGCCAGGGCCTGGGGTCCGAGCCGGCCCTTCGGGTTGTACCACCGGTAGACCCAGATCACGTTCCCGAAGGCGCAGTTCGCGAGGAGCTGCGGATCCTGCTCGGGATCGACCTCCCCGGCGGCCTGCGCCTGGCGGATGAGCTCGGCGACGAACGCCTCGTGCCCACCGCGCTGCTTGTAGATCGCGCGCCGGCGCTCGTCCGAGAGCCGGGCGACGTCGTGGTAGTAGATCGAGATCCGCATCAGGTTGCGGGCGTTGTACTCGACCTGCCGGCTCACGTACAGGTGGAGCCGGTCGAGGGGGGCGAGGTCCGGCACGGCAGCCACCTCGCGCAGGATCGTGCCGACCTCCTCGTGCACGCCCTCCAGCAGACGGAAGAGGAGATCCTCCTTCGTCTTGATGTAGTGGTACAGGCTGCCCTTGAGGATCCCGATCTCGTCGGCCACGTCCTGGACGGACGCGTCCGCATAGCCCCGCCGGTAGAACACGCGCGCGGCCGCCTCGAGCACTTCCTCGTCGCGGCGCCGCGGGGCACCCTTCGGGGATTTGCCTGCAAGGCTGCGGCGCCGGGCTGGGGCCGGCTTGGCGGTGGGCGGCGTTTCCTTCATTGTGTGACCCTCCCACAGATTGGCCGAATCGACCAAACAATCGGTTTGCAAACGGCGAAGTGTGGGAGTTCCGACAAAAACAACCAATCGGTTGGTTGCTATGGTACGCTCGCTCTCCGCGGGCCGTCCGGTCCGCGCCCGAGCGGAGCACCCCGAGCATGGATCCAGCACCACAGCCCTCCATCGACGTCGCCGTCGTCGGGGGAACCGGCGACCTCGGCTACGGCGTCGCGAGCCGCCTCGCGGCCGCCGGCAAGTCCGTCGTGATCGGGTCGCGCGCCGCCGAGCGTGCCCAGGAGAGCGCGGCCACGCTGGCCGCCGCCGTCCCCGGCTCCACGGTCACGGGCGCCGCGAACGAGGACGCCGTCGCCTCCGCGGCGCTCGTCGTCCTCGCCGTCCCCTTCTCCGCGCACGCGTCGACCCTCAAGGGCATCGCGAAGATCGCCCGCCCCGGCCAGGTCTTCCTCGACGCGACCGTGCCGCTCGCGCCCTCGGTCGGTGGTCGACCCACCCGCCTCGTCGGCGTGTGGCAGGGCTCGGCGGCCGAGCAGGTCCGCGAGCTCCTCCCGGACACCGTCCACGTGGTCTCGGGCCTGCACACGATCAGTGCCGCGAGCCTCACCGACCTCGAGCACGTCTTCGACGAGGACGTCCTCCTCTGCGGCGACGACGCCGGCGCCAAGCAGGCCGTCTCCGCGCTGATCACGACCATCCCGGGGCTGCGTCCGGTCGACTGCGGCAAGCTCGACTCCGCTCGCCTGATCGAGTCGCTCACGCCCCTGCTGATCGGCCTCAACATCCGCAACAAGACCCATACCGGCATCCGCATCGTCGGCCTGCCCACCAAGGAGCACGCATGAGCACCAACGCCCCGGCCCTCGGCCGCCCGACCGTCCTCGCGGACGCGATCCCCGGAGCCCGCACCCGCGACATCGCCCTCGTGGTCGGCGGCGCGCTCTTCACGGCGCTCATGGCGCAGCTCGTGATCCCGATGACGCCGGTCCCGATGACCGGTCAGACGCTCGCGATCGGCCTGGTCGGTGCTTCCCTCGGCCTGCGCCGCGGTCTCGCCTCGATCGCGTTGTACGTGGCGCTCGGGTTCGTGTTCCCGTTCTACGCCGAGGGCAGCTCCGGCATCAGCCACCTGTGGGGCGCTACCGGCGGCTACATCTGGGGCTTCATCGCCGCCGCCGCGATCGTCGGCTGGATGGCCGAGCACGGTGCGGACCGCAAGATCTCCCTCGCCTTCGCCACCTTCGTGATCGCGCAGCTCGTGATCTTCGTGCCCGGCGTCGTCGTGCTGCAGCTCGTCACGCACCTCTCCTGGTCCGCCGCGATCCACTCCGGCTTCACCGTCTTCATCGTCGGTGGCCTCGTGAAGGCGGCCGTCGGTGCCGCGGTGCTCCCCGGCGTCTGGCACGCCGTGAACCGCTCCAACGGCTGACCCGATGACCGCCTCCGCTCCCACGCCCGCCCTCGACGGCGTGCGGGTGCTCGACCTCTCGCGCATGCTTCCCGGCGCGGCGCTCACGCGCCTCCTCGCCGACCTCGGTGCGACGATCATCAAGGTCGAGCGCCCGGGAGCGGGAGATGAGATCCGCGCCGACGGCACCCCCGTCGAGGGCACGACCGGCACGCACGCCTTCCTCGATCGGGGAAAGCAGTCGGTCGCCCTGGATCTCAAGGAGCCGGAGGCGGTCGCGACCGTCCTGCGGCTCGCCGCGACCTGCGACGCCGTGGTGGAATCGTTCCGCCCGGGCGTCGCGGATCGCCTCGGGGTCGGCTACGACGCCCTGCGCGCGGTCAACCCCGCGATCGTCTTCTGCTCGGTGAACGGGTACGGCACGGGCGGTCCGCTCGAACGCGCCGCCGGCCACGACCTGGGCTACATCGCCCGCGCCGGCGTGCTGAACCTCGGTGGCACCCGCGCGGACGGTCCTGGCATCTCGGGTGCGCAGCTCGCGGACACGACCGGTGGCGCCCTCGGCGCGGTCGGACTGCTCGCCGCGCTCCTGCGTGCGCAGCGCACCGGCCAGGGCGACCACATCGAGGTCGCGCTCGCCGACGCCGCCCTGTGGGCGGTCGGCATCCACGCCGCGAACGCCTTCGCCGGTGGCGCCGACGGCCCCGAATCCTCTGCGCTCAACGGCGCGGCCGCGTGCTATCGCGTCTACCGCTGCGCCGATGGCCTCGACCTGTCGGTCGGCGCGCTCGAGGCGCGGTTCTGGGCGCAGTTCGTCGACGTCGTCGGCGACGACTCGTGGCTCGAGCGTCGCTTCGACGCCACGCTCATCCCCGCCGTGGCGGCCCGGATCGCGGAACGCCCGCGGGCCGAATGGCTCGACCTGCTCGCCGGCCTCGACGTCTGCGTCGAGCCGGTCCTGACCTTCGCCGAGGTCGCCGAGGACGAGCAGTTCGCGAGTCGCGGGATGGTCGTACGGGGGCCCGCCGGCGAGCCGCGGCTCGGAAGCCCGATCCGCACCGGCGCGCCGGTGCCGGACCTCCCGGGCGCGAACCCGGTCGTCGGTGGCGACACCGCCGACGTGCTCGGCGCGCTGGGCGCGAACGCGCCCGCCCGAGGCGCCACGATCAGCTGATTCGGGCGTCGGCACGATCCGTGCCGAAACCGACTGGCAATCTAACGTACGTTTGGTAGATTTCTGACCATGAGCGTCACGGTTGGCTTCCCAGGACAGATCATGCCGCCGGCATCGAAGGCGATCGAGATGGCCCAGCGGGCCGAGGCGAACGGCTTCGATGCGGTGTGGTGGCCCTGCCACCTGATGGGCTGGCACCCGGACTCCGTGTGGACCGAGGAGTACACGCCGCTCGCGGCGATGCAGGACAACCCGCACACCTACTTCGAGCCGCTCACGATGATGGGCGCGGCCGGGGCCGCCACCGAGCGGATCAGGGTCGGCAGCTCCGTCACCGATCTCATC
>JAVHXX010000652.1 GCA_031119595.1 Patulibacter sp.
GGTGGTCGACTTCACCAAGATCGCCAAACGCCGCTTCGACGACATCTCCTCGGTCGTGTGGGTCGCAGACCCCGCCCCGAACGCGGGAACCGTGCAGGTCCGTTTGACCGCCACGGACCCCGACGGCGTCGAGCTGACGCTGGATTACGAGCTTGATCTGGTTCGCACCGATCAGGGCCGCTGGCAGCTGTCAGTGGCGCATCTCCCGGGGGCACCCAAGTGACCTCCGTTCATCCCAACCAGGAACACCCAATGACCAACTCCACCACCGTTTCTCGTCGCCCTGATCTGGTGACGATCGCCGCGGGGATCGTCGGGCTCGCGATCATCGCGACGCTCGCCATCCCGCATGAGGTCTGGGCCGCTGCCGGCTCCAGTGGTTCGGGCGGCACGCTCACCGCGGCGAAGAACTTCAACAAGAACGGCCTGTCCTCGCTGCAGGCTGCCGGCGCCGTCGTGTTCGGCGTCGCCGCCGTGTGGGGTCTTGCCCGCGCGGCGTTCGGCGGCAAGGTCGGGCAGGGCCTGATGCAGGCCGCCGTCGCGGCCGTCGGGTTCGCGGTCGCCGCGGGCCCGGACACGGTCCTGCAGACCGTCGGTAGCTGGGGCACGGACCTGTTCTCATGAGCGAGCAGCAGTCCCAGGAACTCTCGTTCGCCAACGGCCCCGTCCTCAACTACGGGGCGCTGGCCGACTACGAGCCACGCATCGCCGATCCGACCGGCAAGGGCGGCGGCGAGGCGTGGGGCCGCGGCGTGCCGCGGTACCTCGTCGTCTACGCGATCGTGACCGCGCCGGTCGTGCTCGTGGTGAGCTACCTGGGGCCGCTGCAGGCCGTGTTCGACGTGTTCGGCACACCGATCCACCTGCTGGTCGTCGGCCTGCTGTCGATCGGCACGGCCGGTTGGCTGTGGGCGATGCCGCCCGGCGGCGTGCGCGCCCACCAGGCGCTCCCGGCGATGTGGCGGGGCCTGTGGATTCCGCGCACGCTCGTGGGATGGAGCCGCGTCGACGTTTACCCGGCCGGGTGGGCGCCGGGCGAGGTGATCGTCGAACCGGACTTCGCGGGCCGCTGGCCCGCGACTCGGGTCGTTGGCCCGGCGCGGCTGGTGCGCACGCAGGCCGCAAGCAAGGTCGTGCGCGAGGGCGCCGGCCCGGGCGAGGTCGGCCTGGTGCTGATCGCCGAGCCCGGGCCGCGCAAGGGCGGCCCGACCGTCATGGAGGTGCCCGCCGGGCACGTGATCGAGCTGCGCGCCCAGCGCGCGGGGGAGGAACGGTCGTGAACCAGACCGACGACACCAACACCGGCGCCTGGGACGACGTCGTGATCGGCGCGCCCGGCCGCGGCCGCAGCACCCCTGCGTTCGCCGCCTCGGCCGTGCGGGTATTCGGGCACGTGCGCCGCGGCGAACCCGTCACGGCGATCCTCGATCCACTCGGCGAGCTGGGAGAGGCGCTGGCCCAGCGCTCGCATGGCGGACCCGCGACGCGCGAGCTGTCGGAGTGGGGGAGGGAGTTGCAGGATGCGGCGGCCTCCTCGGGGCGCCGCGCGGCGGCACGGACCGCGCCCCGCTGGGACCTGGGCGGCGCCGGCCTCGAGCGCGGCGCCGGCGATCGCGCGGCTGCGCTGCTTCACGTCCGCTCGATCGCGAGGACGATCAACGTCGCCGTCGACGAGGTCGCCGGCGACGCGCTGACCCGTCTGGCCGATCCCGACGACACGGCCGGAGCTGCTGGCCTGGACGAGACGTACGCGCAGATCTCGGGCCTCAAGAGCGTGATGGTCGCCGTCGACTGGCAGCTCGCCGAGGTGCATGCGCTGTGGGCCCGGGCGCTGCGCGAGGAGGCCGAGCCCGCGCCCGTCGACGAGGATCAGCTCGACCTCGGCGTGCATCCCGACGTCGAGGCCGGCGCACTGCACGACGCCGAGCTGGCCGAGGAGTTCAGCTTCGCCGCGCGCGGCCGCGACGCTCTGGAGGAGACGTTCGACGCCGTGTGGTCGGTGTTCCGCATGTTCGTCGACGAGCACGGGCCGCTGCGACGCATGTGCGCCGGCGCGGAGGTCGTGCGATGAAGTCGCCGCTGACCTACCTCTCCGGCAGCGTCGTGTACGGCGCCAGCCTCGCTGACGGGTACGCGTGTTTCACGCTCACGCCGTCGGGCAGCGACTACGAGCCGATCCCCAGCCGCATGAGCGCGCAGAGCGCCGTGGCGACGTGGCTCAACAAGGTCGGCCGCGACGGACAGATCGTGCGGATGGCGCGCGAGTGGAACGCCGGCGCCTACCTGCAGGCGCGCGAGGCGCTCGGCGAGCGGCTCGTGGAGCGCTCTGCCCAGGCGCTCGCCGAGCTGGCGCCGGAGCAGATCGACAGCGACGCCGGCAGGCAGGTCGCCGATCGCGCACGCGTCGCCAAGGCGCTCGCCGGCGTTCGCGGGCCGTGGCACGAGGACCACGAGACCGAGCTTGCGTACAAGCAGGTCGGCGCGGCGATGCCGCGCCTGTTCCTCGCCGTT
>JAVHXX010000653.1 GCA_031119595.1 Patulibacter sp.
GTACGCGGGAGCGCCCGTTGCTCCTCCGTACGGCTCGGGCGCGGCGTACGCCGGCTGCGTCGGTGCGGCGGCCGTCGGGACGTGCGGCGTCCACACGCCCTGCGGCGCGGTCGGCGCGTCCGGCTTCGTGCCGTCGGGGGAGAATCCGGTGAGCTCGAGGAAGGTCTCGGCGAGCGCGAGGCCCGTGAGCGGCGCGACGAACGTCGTCACGAACGCCTGCGCGAGGAAGACGTCCTCGAAGGCGCCCTGGTCGGCGGCGCCGTGACGGCCGACGAGGCTCCCGACGATCATGATCGCGCCCTGCAGCAGCACGACCACGAACACGGACCAGAACTGCGGCTTGACGAGCTCGGTGCTGTGCTTGATCGCGTCGACCGCGCCCATCCGCCGTGCGACGAGCGCGGGCGCGGCCAGCACGGCCGTCACGTACAGGTAGACCGCCACGCAGATCGCGACGATCGTCGCCAGGCCGAACCCGGCGGCCCCGGCGATCGCCGTCAGGAAGATCCCGCCGGCGAGGACGATCACGAACATCGCGAACCACGTCCGCATGCTCACGAGCAGCGCGAGCCACAGCATCGACAGCGTGCGTGGCAGCACCTCGCCGAGCAGGGCACTCGCGCCGGGGGAGGCGCCACTGGTCCGGAGTTGCAGGACCAGCAGGGTGAGGACGCCGACGGTCACCTGCGACACGACGAGCGCCGCGAGCATGGCCACGTAGAAGCCCATGAGCCCGAACGCGTTGAACGCGATGATCGACACGAGCACGTACGCGACCTGGAGCGTGGCCGAGATGCCGAGCACCGTGGCGAGGTTGCGCCGGTACAGCTGCGTGGCCTCGCGCAGGATCGAGACGGCGTTGATGGTCATCGGTCGGCTCCCGGGCGGATCATCTCCCCCAACAACTCGGCGTCCCCGCGGCGGCCTTGAGCAACGGCCCGGATCGGATCGGTCGATCGGCCAGGGCTGCGCCCCGGCGGTGCGATCGCATCCGGCTAGCCTCGGGCGATGACCGTCGAGCCGAACGCGCTGACCGGCGCCCAGATCGACCGCGCGACCGACGCGAGTCGTCGCGGCCCCGAGTGGATCGCCGAGCAGCGGCGCGACCCGCGCGCGAGGGCGTTGCTCCTCGGTGACGCCGGCGTCCGCGCTGCCGGACCGGCGATCGACCGGATCCCGCTGGCCGCCGTCGATGCGTCGCTCCGTGATGCCCCGGGTGCGCTCGTCTACCTCGGCGACGACGGCGACGGCCCGCTGTTCGCGCTCGATGAGGACCCTGCGCCCGCGGGCGCACGCGCGAGGCTGATCGGTGCCGGCGGCATGCGAGGTGAGCCGGCGCCCGAGGCCGTCGACCGGATCGGACTGCGCACCGCGGCGCAGACGCTCTCGCAGGAAGACGGTGGGCTCGTCGCCTATGCAGCGGCGCTGCTCAACTGGCATCGCACGACCCGTTTCTGTGGCACGTGTGGAACCGCGACCGACGTCGTCGAGGGCGGAGGGGCGAGGCGGTGTCCGCAGTGCGGGACGAGTCATCACCCACGCACCGATCCGGTGGTGATCATGCTCGTCGTCGACCACGACGGAGACCGGGTGCTGCTCGGCCGCCAGCAGGCCTGGCCACCGCGCCGGTACTCCGCGCTCGCCGGATTCGTGTCGCCCGGGGAGAGCTTGGAGGAGGCTGTCGCGCGAGAGGTGCGTGAGGAGGTCGGGGTGGCGGTCGGTGCTCCCGTCTACCGGAGTTCGCAGCCCTGGCCGTTCCCGTTCTCGCTCATGCTCGGATTCCATGTGCCGTGGCGCTCGGGGTCGATCGCGGGCGACGACGACGAACTCGAAGATGCACGGTGGTTCACCCGCGAGGAGGTGGCGGCGGCTTCGCGTCTCGAGGACTCGTGGGACGAACCGGTCGACGGTGACGGCCTGCTTCTCCCGCCGCGTTCGGCGATCGCACGTCGGCTCATCGAGGCGTGGGTCGAAGAGGGGTGACCATGGTCGTGTGACGGACAGCTCCGTCCGGGTCCGTACATCCTTGTGTTTAAGGTCACATTGCGGTAGGACTGCGGACACGCCATTGGTCCGATGGCGTTTCGTCCAGTGCGGCGCGCCCCCGAGTCGCCACTTCTCTCAGGAGTTCATCCGTGTCCCAACTCTCTCGCCGCCGCAGTGCCATCGCACTGTCGGCCGTGGCTGCCGTCGCCGCCACGGGCGCCATCGCCGCCGCACCCGCACAGGCCAACTACGAGAAGACCCTCACGTACTCGTGCCTGTACCCGTACCTGCTCGACCCGCAGCCGCTGACCGTCAACATCGACGCGGTCATCCCGGACTCGATCACCGTCGGCGTCCCGACCGGTCAGTTCACGATCAACGTCGTCGCGACCGCCGGTGGCGACACCGGTAGCGCCGTCGGCCTCATCGGTGCAGCGTCGGTCTCGGGTAGCTCGAGCGCGGTTTCGACCGTGTACGCACCGGGCATCACCTCGACCGGCAAGCTCGCCATCAAGGTGCCGATCA